>JASHSE010000301.1 GCA_030036975.1 Xanthobacteraceae bacterium
CAGGCTGACGAAGTCGGCGTTGAGGTCGAGGAGCGGCAACAACGATCGCAGCTCGATCGAGCGATTGGCGGGCCACGGCTGCCCAGACCAGGCAAGACCGATCCGCAGCCGACGTTTCGATCCAAGCATGACGTTCCAACGCCGCAGTCTCTCCGATGGAGCCGTCAGATAGGGCACATGCGCCGGAATCGACTCGATGCTGGTTCCGAATGCCAGCGGCAGGCTGAGCAGCGGGCAGTGCAGATCAAAATGCGCCGGCTGGTCTGGCGCAGAAATGACCTGGGCGACGCCGGCCAAGCTCGCCATCAGGTCCTTAAGCGGCGCCGGCACCTCGAGCAGGACGCGTGCGCCGCGTCCGGCAACCAACGGCACGTAGCGGCAAAATTGAATGGTGTCGCCGAGTGTCTGCTCACTGTGCAGCAGGATTGTCTCGCCCTCTATGGCAGTGTCGCCAAGCCAAAGCGGTTGGTCAAAATCTCGGTTCGGCAACTTGAGGCTTACGTCTTTCCAGCGCCACTCATACTCCCGCCAGCCAGCGTCAAAATTCCCTTTAAGAAGCTGCAGGAGCGACCTGTTGAAGTGTGCTTGGGCATAATCGGGCTGCAGCGCAAGGGCGCGATCGTAGCTCGCCAGCGCCTCGTCGAACCGCTGCTTTTGTTGCAGCGCATTGCCGCGGTTGGTGAGCGCCTCGGCATGATCGGGCCGCAGCGCCAGGGCGCGGTCGTAGCTCGCCAGCGCCTCGCCGAACCGTCGTTGCTCCGCGCTGATGATGGCGGTCAAGTAAAGGGCATCGAAATGGTCGGGTTTGGAATCGAGTATGGCGCGCGCCAAGCGATCGGCCTCGCCTGACCGTCCGCGCTGATAAGCCGCAACCGCCCGCTTCATTGTCTCGCCGACGTCGGGCGGGGTGAGAACTGAAGGGGAACTTATCGCCTCGACCGCGGGGACGCCGAGACCGTTCAGCAATGGCGCAATATGCTCCTCATAGACGCGCCAGCGGCCGATGGCCGACGTGTAGATCGGCTGGCGCACTTGGGTGGCGCTCGCGGTCCGCACCGGCCGGTCGGTCTCATGGAACGACAGGCAGCGATCGTCCCAAGGCAGCCCGCAATGGGCGATGATGCGCCGCGCCTGCCGTTCCAGATCGGCGACGACGTCCTCGTAGTGCACCTCGAGAATGCGTCCGGTCGGCAGCACGCGCTGCCAATGCGCCATCAGCCGCTCGTAGCGTCGGTAATAGCGGCCGAGCTCGCCGAGATCGTAGGTGTGGTTCTGTTCTGCGGTGAACAGTTTGGAGAAGCACGACATGCAGGTATCGAGCGGATCGCGGATGGTGCGGATGATCTTCGCATTCGGCAAGGCGAGATGGATAAGCCCGGCACAATAGTAATTCGACGGCATTTTATTGGTGACACGTTCGGCCCTTGGCGCGCCGTGGTTGGCCGCAAGCTCGCGCAGCATGGCGGCATAACGGGCGCCGATCTGGTGCAGCGCTCCCGCGTCGAGCGCGGCAACGAATTCCGGATAGAACAGCGACTTGCCGTCCGGGCCGCTCACGCTGCGAACAACATCGCTGAGCAGTTGCAGTTCGCCGGCGCCGTGCGCCGCGGAGTGGCTGGCGATGATCTGTTCGACCAGCGTAGTGCCCGAACGCGGCATGCCCAAGACGAAGATCGGCAGCCCCGAAGGATCGCCGCCGCCCGACTTGGCGGCGATCAGTTCCGGCGTGAACACCGCCTCGATGCGGTCGAACCGCCCCATCGCCGCGGTCTCGTCATAGCTAATGCTGGCACGCTTGGCGGCGTTGCCGGCGCGCAGGTGTTGGAACGAGCGGGAATGGTCGTTGAGGTCCGCGTAGGCCTTGCCGAGCGCGAAATCGAGCCGCATGCGGTCGGTCGTTGACAATCCTTCGGTCTTTGCCGCCAGCACCTCCATGGCGGCAAGATGCGCATCGCCGGGCTTGAAGGTTTTCGCGTCGGCAAGGTTGAGGTAAGCGGCGGTGCTGTTCGGATCGAGCCGCAGTGCTTCGCGATAGGCGCTTTGCGCTTCCTGCAGTTGACCAAGCTCTTCGAGCACGTTGCCCACGTTGTTGTAGGCGTCGGCGAGCTCGGGCTTGAGCGACAGCGCGCGACGGTAGTGCGCCAACGCGCCATGAAGATCGCCGCGTTCATGCAGCGTGTTGCCGCGGTTGTAGAGCGCCCCGACATAATCCGGCTGCAGCGCGAGGGCACGGTCGTAGCTCGCCAGCGCCTCGTCAAAGCGCTTGAGTTCATGCAGCGTGTTGCCGCGGTTGCAGAGCGCTTCGGCATGATCAGGCCGCGTCGCCAGGGCGCGGTCGTAGCTCGCCAGCGCCTCGTCGAGCCGCTTCAGTTGCCGCAGCGCATTGCCGCGGTTGTAGAGCGCCCCGGCATGATCCGGCCGCAGCGCTAGAGCACGGTCGTAGCTCGCCAGCGCATCATCAAAGCGCTTCAGTTCGTGCAGCGTCGCACCGCGGTTGCAAAGCGCCTCGACATGATCCGGCCGCAGCGCTAGCGCGCCGTCGTAGCTCGTCAGCGCCTCGCCGAAGCGCTTGAGTTCGTGCAGCGTATTGCCGCGGTTGTTGAGCGCCCCGGCATAATCGGGCCGCAGCACAAGCGCGCGGTCGTAGCTCGCCAGAGCCTCGTCAAAGCGCTTCAGTTCGTGCAGCGTCGCACCGCGGTTGCAAAGCGCTTCGGCATGATCCGGCTGCAGCGCTAGCGCGCGGTCGTAGCTCGCCAGAGCCTCGTCAAAGCGCTTCAGCCCTTGCAGCGCATTGCCGCGGTTGAAGAGCGCCTCGGCATGATTGGGCTGCAGCGCAAGGACGCGGTCGTAGCTTGCCACCGCCTCGTCGAACCGCTTGAGTTCATGCAGCGTTACGCCGCGGTTATAGAACGCCCCGGCATGATTGGGTTGCAGCGCAAGGGCGCGGTCGTAGCTGGCCAGCGCCTCGTCAAAGCGCTTCAGCTCATGCAACATGTTGCCGCGATTATAGAGCGCCTCGGCGTAATTCGGCTGCAGCGCGATGGCGCGGTCGTAGCTCGCCAGCGCCTCGTCGAACCGCTTGAGTTCATGCAGCGTAACGCCGCGGTTGTAGAACGCCCCGGCATGATCGGGCTGCAGCGCAAGGGCGCGGTCGTGGCTCGCCAGCGCCTCGTCAAAGCGCTGCAGTGCGTGCAACGTCGCACCGCGATTGCAAAGCGCCTCGGTGTAATTCGGTCGCAGTGCAAGCGTACGGTCGTAGCTCGCCAGCGCCTCGTCAAATCGCTGCAGTGCGTGCAGCGTCGCGCCGCGGTTGCAAAGCGCCTCGGCATGATCCGGCCGCAGCGCCAGCGCGCGGTCGTAGCTCGCCAGCGCGTCGTCGA
>JASHSE010000035.1 GCA_030036975.1 Xanthobacteraceae bacterium
GCTGCTGGCCGCCGGACAGGTCGCCGCCGCGCCGGTGCAGCATGCCTTGCAGGACCGGGAAAAGCGAAAAAACGTCGTCCGGAATGCTGCGCTCGTTGTGCGGCAGCGGCGCGAATCCGGTCCTGAGATTTTCCTCGACCGTCAGCAGCGGAAATATCTCGCGGCCCTGCGGCACGTAGGCGATGCCGCGGCGGGCGCGCTCCGGCGGCCGCAGCGCGGTGATGTCGGCCTCTTCCCAGCGGATCGTGCCGCGGCTCACCGGGTGCTGGCCGGCAAGCGCGGCAAGCAGACTCGTCTTGCCGACGCCGTTGCGGCCGAGCACGCAGGTGACTTGGCCGGGCTCGGCGCGGAGCGACACGCCGCGCAACGCCCGCGCGGCGCCGTAATGCAGATCGATGGAATCGGCTTGCAGCATTTTTCAGCGACCCAGATAGACTTCCACGACGCGCTCGTTGGCGGAGACCTGGTCGATCGTGCCTTCGGCCAGCACCGAACCCTCGTGCAGGCAGGTCACCTTGACGTTGAGATCGCGCACGAAGCTCATGTCGTGCTCGACTACGACGACGGTGTGCTCGCGCTGTATCTCTTTCAAAAGCTCGGCGGTTTGCCGCGTCTCGGCGTCGGTCATGCCGGCGGCCGGCTCGTCGATCAATAAGAGTTTCGGGTCTTGCGCCAGCAGCATGCCGATTTCGAGCCACTGCTTCTGGCCATGCGACAAGCTGCCGGCAAGCCGGTCGCGCACGGCAGACAGGCGCACCGTCTGCAGGATGTCGTCGATGCAGTGCCGCTCGTCGACGGTTTGCCGGTGCCAGAGCGCGGCGCGCGCCCGCCGGTCGCTTTTCAAGGCGAGTCCGAGGTTGTCGAACACGGTGTGGCTGTCGAACACGGTCGGCTTCTGAAATTTGCGGCCGATGCCAAGCGCCGCGATTTCGGTCTCGTCGAGCCGCGTCAGGTCATGCGCATTGTCGAACACCACGTCGCCGCTCTCGGGACGGGTCTTGCCTGTGACCACGTCCATCATCGTGGTCTTGCCGGCGCCGTTCGGCCCGATGATGGCGCGCATTTCGCCGGGCTCGATCAAGAGCGACAGATTGTTGAGCGCGCGAAAGCCGTCGAATGAGACGGTGACGCCGTCGAGATACAGCAGCGTGCTGGTCGGAGAGTTCATGGCGCGGGCCTCATTCCGCCGCCGCCAACTCGCTGACGCCTTCCTCGGCGGCAGCGGAAGCTCTGTTGCGCTTGCCCGCAGTCCAATGCTGCAACGTGCCGACGATGCCGCGCGGCAACAACAGCGTGACGCCGATGAACAGACCGCCGAGCATGAACAGCCAGTACGGCGCCAGCATCCCGGAAGTGAAATAGGTCTTGGCGTAGTTGACCAGAACTGCGCCGAGCGCGGCGCCTGTGAGCGTGCCGCGGCCGCCGACCGCCACCCAGATGACGGCTTCGATGGAATTGCCGGGCGCGAACTCGCTCGGATTGATGATGCCGACCTGCGGCACGTAGAGCGCGCCGGCAATGCCGGCCATGCAGGCAGACAGCGTAAAGACGAACAGCTTGTAGGATTCGACCCGGTAGCCGAGAAAGCGGGCGCGCGCCTCGGCATCGCGAATGGCGACCAACACCTTGCCGAGCTTGGAGCCGACGATCGCCCGGCAGACCAGAAAGCCGAGCATCAAGGCGAGGCAGGACACGACAAACAGCGCATCGCGCGTTGCCTCCGACCGCACGTCGAAGCCGAGAATGTCCTTGAAATCCGTCAAGCCGTTGTTGCCGCCGAAACCGAAATTGTTGCGAAAGAAGCCCAGCATTAGCGCGTAAGTGAGCGCCTGCGTGATGATCGAGAGATAAACGCCGCTGACCCGGCTGCGGAACGCAAACCAGCCGAATACGAAAGCCAGCACGCCCGGAACCGCGACGATCATCAGAGCCGCATAGGGGAAATGCTGAAAGCCGTACCAATAGACCGGCAGCTCCTTCCAGTTCAGGAACACCATGAAATCCGGCAGGATCGGATTGGCATAGACGCCGCGGCTGCCGATCTGGCGCATCAGATACATGCCCATGGCGTAACCGCCGAGCGCGAAGAAGGCGCCGTGACCGAGCGACAGGATGCCGCAATAGCCCCAGATCAGGTCGATCGACAGCGCCAGAATGGCGTAGCACGCATATTTGCCGAGCAGCGTCACGAGATACGTCGAGACGTGGATGAGCGAGGAATTCGGCGCCGCCAGGTTGAGCAGCGGCACGATGATCGCGATGGCGCCCACCGCGATCAGAAAGACGATCGCGCCGCGGTCGAGCGACCGGATCAAGATGTGCGAAGGCGCCCGCATCACGCCTCGACCGCCCGGCCGCGCAGCGCGAACAGGCCGCGCGGCCGCTTCTGGATGAACAGGATGATGAGGACGAGAATTGCGATCTTGCCGAGCACCGCGCCGGCGTAAGGCTCGAGAAACTTATTGGCGATGCCGAGCAGGAACGAGCCGACGAACGTCCCCCACAGATTGCCGACGCCGCCGAACACCACGACCATGAAGCTGTCGATGATGTAACCTTGGCCGAGATTGGGACTGACATTGTCGATCTGCGACAGCGCCACGCCGGCGATGCCGGCGATGCCGGAGCCGAGCCCAAAGGTCAGCGCGTCGATTCGGCTGGTGCGGATGCCCATCGACGCCGCCATGGCGCGGTTCTGGGTCACGGCACGCATCTCCAACCCGAAGCGCGACCAGCGTAAGAGCGCGATCAGCGCCACGAACACGGCGAGCGCAAAGCAGACGATCCACAGCCGGTTATAGGTAATGACCATGCCGCCGAGATCGAAGGCGCCGCTCATGAAGGAGGGATTGCCGACCTCCTTGTTGGTGGGGCCGAACGCGGTGCGCACCGCCTGCTGCAGGATCAGCGACAGGCCCCAGGTTGCGAGCAACGTCTCCAACGGCCGGCCGTACAGGAAACGAATGATGGTGCGCTCGATCAGGATGCCGACGGCGCCGGCGAACACGAACGCAAGCGGGATGGCGGCGGCCAGCGAATAATCGAACAGGGCAGGGTCGTAACGGCGCATCGCCTCCTGCACGACGAACGTGACGTAGGCGCCGAGCATGAC
>JASHSE010000302.1 GCA_030036975.1 Xanthobacteraceae bacterium
TTTGGTCTGCCTGGCGATGCCGGGGCGGCTTCGTCATTGGGCCGGGCTTTTCGTTCCGTCGCCGGCAGCGCCGCCCTTGCGCACGCCGAATTGATACATGCCGGCGAAAGTTTGCGGCGCCTCGTATTCGAAGGCACGCCAACGATCCAGGTCCGTGATGGCGGACGGATCGGGAAAGCGCGCGCGGAATTGGTTCATGAACGGCGTCGGCAGAAGGAAGCCGGTGAATTGCAGGCCGTTGGCGGCAAGAAACGCCTTGATCTCGGGCAAGGTCATGCGGTGCTCCTGGACGTGGAACAGCAGATCGCGACAGGCGCTGAGCGAAAAGAAATCCAACGATGCCGCGACCGACTTGAGTAACGACCCGTCCGGCGTGGCCAAAATCTCCTCGCGGCAGCGCCGGATATCGGCCGGAGTCGGCTGATAGAAGCGCTGCGCAATCAGCTCGCGCGCGGCGACCACGTTGCGGCGCGCCGCCGCGCTGTACAAACCGACCTGCATGGCGCCGCCCGGGCGCAGCAGCGCCAGCAGCACGCGCCAGCCTGCCCACGGATCGGCCAGATGATGCAGCACGCCCGAGGCGTCGATGAAATCGAATTTTTGCCGTCCGAGCGCCGCAAGCTTCATGATATCGGCGTGAGCGAACTCGACGTTGGCCAGAGCAAAAGTTTGCGCCATGCGTTTGGCGTAGCCGAGGCTGGCGAGGCTGAGGTCGATGGCCAGGATGCGCGCCTTCGGCCGCGCCCGCGCCAGCTCGATCGTGACCAAGCCGGTGCCGCAGCCGGCGACGAGAATGTCGAGGCTCTGCTGCGGCAAGTGGTCCTTGAGCACCAGCGGCAGGGCCGGCGGCCCGGCCTTGGTCCAGCGCGGATATGGATTCTCCTCGTATTGTTGGCGCACCGCTTGCGACGCGCCGCCGCCGATTTCGGTCAGCGCCGGAATAGTGCCGGCAAGACGGCGCTCCTCAAAGGGTTCCTCGACTTGTTGAACCAGCAATTCGCCTATCTCTGGCGGCCAGGAGCGGGCCAGCAAAGCCGCCGCATTCGCCAACGCGTGCAGCGGAAAATAGCTGCCGACCAAAGCAGGCCAGCTTGCCGGGCATGGCGCGCCCGCCGCCAGCGCCTGGTCCAAAGCTGCGCGCAATTCGCCGGCCCGATCCGCCTCGTCCGGGCTCAGCGAAAAAACGTACTCGTTGATGAAGCACTGCCGCGCCACCGCGCAGGAGAGCCGGAGCAAATCTTCATCCATCGCCGCATCGGATCGGTTCGTCGCCAACAGGGCGTGGCGAATGTTGGCCACCAGGCGCTCGAGAGCGACCTCGCTGACGGGCGCCGACTGCAAGGTGAGGCAAAACAGCGGATCTTGCGCCAGTGCCGCAATGCGCGGGGCGGCCAGCACTTCGGCCGCCGGCAGGCGAGCGGGCCACGCCGCAGCAGCGCGGGCGATGATCTCGTTGATGCGCGCGTCGCGCTTCATCACCGTGATCGCAAGGATCATCAGCTCGTGGGGACGCGCCCAGCCTTCGCGCAGCGCGCGCTCGACGAGATCGCGGCCGCGGGCGTGGGTCATGGCGAGATCCGCAAACCTGAGCGCATCGATCAGAAGCGCCCGCGTCTCCGCCGTCTCGCCGAGAGCGAGCGAGCGCAAAAGCGCGTCGACCGCAGCCGCCGGATTGCCGGCGGCCAGGCACTGCTTGCCGCGGCCAAACCACGCCTTGGCCGAATTCGGCGCCGCCGCAATCGCGGCATCGACGCTTTGCAGCGCCGCATCGTGGCGGCCAAGCTCCGAGAGCAATGTCGCGCGCAAGGCATGCGCCGGCGCGAGATCCGGCTTGCAGGCGATGGCCTTTTCCAGGCTGGCCATCGCCTCGTCGCGGCGGCCAAGCGCGTTGAGCGCGACGCCGCGGTTGAACCAATCCTCGGCGCGGTCCGGCTCGGCGGCCAAAGCGCGGTCGTAGGCCTCGACCGCCTCGCCATGGCGGCCGAGATCGCTCAACAGGTCGGCGCGGTGGCCGTGCGCCGCCGCGAGGTCCGGCGCCAGCGCGAGGGCGCGATCGAAGCTTGCCAGCGCTTCGTCGCGGCGGCCGAGCGCGCTGTGCGCGCGGCCGAGCAGTACGTGGGCGCGCCCATGGGCTGGGTCACTGGCAAGCGCGTTGTGCGCGTGCTCGGCGCCCTCGGCGAAACGACCCTGCTGGCAGGCGATCAGGCCGAGATAATAGTGCGCGTCGGCATGGCGCGGTTCGGCGGCCAGCAGCGCCGTATAGCGGGCCGCCGCCTCCGCCACGGCGCCACGCCGATGCAAAGCAAGCCCCTCCTGCAGCAGGTCCGTAGTCGGCAACGCGGTCATGGCGGTTCAGGCAATCCGTTGTCGGGCGTTAGTCAACCAAAATCGCGCCGCTCCAGTAACATATTGAAACCATTAAGATAGGTAGCGTCTGCGTGGAACCTGCGCAGGCTTTCGCAATATCGCCCCACATCGACCTTAACCAACCAGGTCGATGTGCTCCGGTCCCAGGCCGGCTCGATATCGTTGATACATGACCGAGTAGGCGGCCTCGATACGGCGGGCAAAGAGGCGCGTGTCGAACAGCGGCGCCGTCAGCCGATTTCTTGCCAGCTTCTCCCTGAGCGCCGCCGATCTCTCCGGACTGGTCGCAAGTTCGGTCGCCAGGTGCTCATAAGCTTGCGGGGTCGAAGTGATCAGTTCAGGCAGGTCGATTGCACGCAGCAGGCTTGCGGCAACCCTGCCGGCGAAGGTCTCGCCGATTTGGGTCAATAGCGGCACACCGGCCCACAACGCATCGCACGCCGAGGCATGCGCGTTATAAGGCGACGTGTCGAGAAACAAATCAGCCTGTCGGTGCCGCGCCAAGTGGTCGGCGAGAAGCGCAGTTCGCCCGGCAAAAACCAAACGGTGCCCCGCCACCCCGCGGCGCTCAGCCTCGAGCCGAAGGTTGCGCAAAACCACGGCATCATCTTCGCGCAGCCACAGCACGCTGTCGGGAATCTTGGCGAGCAGCCGCATCCAGATGTCGAACATCGTCGGATTGATCTTGTAGGCTTGATTGAAACAGCAGAACACGAAGCCCCGCTCCGGCAGGCTGAGCTCGCTGCGGCTCGGCGTTCGCGCCGCAATCGGCTTTGCGACGTCGTTCGGCATGAAACTCTCGGGCAGCCAAACGACCGATTCGCTGTAGAAACGGAAATGCTCATGGGGAATGACGGTCGGATCGGCGACGATGTAATCGACGGAGCCGCTGCCCAGCGTTCCTGCATATCCTAGAAAGTTGACCTGGATGGGCGCAACACGCCGCGCCAGAACGCCATTGCGATTTCCAGCGGTGAAGCCGTGGAGATCGACCAAAATGTCAATCTCCAGCTGCCGAATCTGTTCGGCAATGCACTGGTCGCTCTGATCCCCGACATCCATGAAGTTTTCCGCGGCCGCCGATATTCTCCGCCGTATCGCGGAGGCCGGATCAGCGCTAAGCGATATTCCGGTTATCTCGAAACGCAATTTGTCATGATGCTCGAAAAGGCCGACGATCAAATGGCCGACTGGGTGCTCGTTAAAATCGGCTGACAGATAGGCGATGCGAATGCGGTCATGCGCAGCGATTTCGCCGCGCCACAGCGGCGCAAAGGTCGGCTGCTCGGCCATGTGACCCTTGGCGCAGCCTAATTGGTCCGCGGCCGTCGATGGTATCGCCAACATATTGAAGGGATCGCTCAGCAGCCGCCCCTTTCTCATCGTCGTGAGAAAATCTTCGATCTCGGCCTCCAAGTTCGTCCAGTCGCACGCCGCCAGCTTCGTATAAAGTCGATGGCTGGCCACGTAGTTCAAAGCGGGCTTCATCGTCATCGCTTTGCCATACGCGGCAATCGCCTCCTGGTATCGTTTCAGCTTGGCGAAGGCGGTACCTCGACCCAACCAAGCCTCGGCAAGATCGGGCTTCCGCGCCAGTGCCCGTTCGTAAGCGACGAGTGCATCCTCGCTGTTGTGAAGCGCGAGCGCGACGTTGCCGCAGCCAAGCCACGCCTGGGCCAGATCAGGGTTGAGCCGCAATGCTTCGTTATAGGCGGCAAGCGCTTGCTGAAACGATTGCAAACTCGCCAGAGCATTGCCCTTATTGTAAAAAGCCTCGGAGAAATCCGGCTTGATCGCTAGCGCGCGGTCGAAGTCGCCGATGGCCTCGCTGTAGCGCTTCAAGTCGGAAAAAGCCGTGCCCCGATTGTTCCACGTCTGCGCGAGCGAAGCATCGATCTGCAGTGCTCGGCTGAACTGTTGCAATGCCTCGGCAGGCCGCTTCAGCGCTTTGAGAACGAGCCCGTAATTGGAAAAAGTCGCGTCCGATGTGGCGTCTTCAGCGAGCGCACGCCGGCTGTAAATTTCAGCCTCTTCAAATCGACCGAGCTGTACCAAAAGAACGCTTAAAAGGTTGAGGGCGGCGATATGGCGCGGCTGTATCTGCAGAACTCGCTTGAACAATTGCTCGGCGGCGGCGTTGCCCTGCTGCATGGCCGCGAGCGCGCGGCGAAACACGTCGTCTGCAGCCATCGTCGAAACGAACGGGCCTGTTTTTCTATTTGGAATAGCAACCCCCTTCCTTCGATGTGCCGAGCATCTGCCGATCGTGTACCCGCCGGCCGACGGGACGGGTCGTGTCCGGCTCCTTCTAGCGTCTTCGACCGCATGAAAAAACCCCGGTGAGAAACCCGCCGGGGACAGCAGAGACCTTTGATGCCGCGATCAGGCGATCACGGCAAAAAATCCTCGTGCATGCGGACCGTGAACTGCCAGTTGCTTTCGTTAGCACGTTGCTTCGGCGCGCCCCCAGCCGCCGCGCCGAGCGCACTCCGACAGCCACCCGCAACAGTCTCGCAGCCGTTGCCGGATTGCGCACACGCAATCTCGGCGAGCTTCAATAAAAATCCCCGGCGGGAGGATCCGCCGGGGATCGCAGCAGAACTTTTATGCCTCGATCAGACGATCAGGGCAGGAAGTCCTTGTGCATGCGGATCGTGAAGTTCCAGTTGCTCTCGTTGGCGACACTCAGCGCGCCCGAGTTGGCGAGCGTGAGCGGCGCGGTCAGGGCATTGCCGGGCAACGTGCCGCTGATCTCCTGCTGGTAGATGGCTTCCACACCGATGTAGAAGCTCTTGGTCACGTCCCACTGCAGCCGTGAGCCGACGCCCCAGAACCCCCAGTTGTTGTTGCAGCCGGCGGCCGCAACAGCCGCCGAGCCGGCACCAGCGCCGGCGCCTTCAGCCGCGCACAGCATGGCATTCGCACCAGAGCTGTAGCTCTCGTCCATGTAGCTGACCACGAACGATTGGTGCCATTGCGGTGTCCAGTAGTGCTCGTAAGCGGCGTCCACTTCCCAGGCCGTGGTCATCAAGCAGCCGGTTGCGGTGCCGGCGGCCAGCGTGCCGCCATAGACGCAATCGGTGCCGACGCCGAAGGCCTCGTCCGCTCCGTCCACGACCACACTGCTGGTGTTGGAGCTCGGGGCCCACAAATACTTCGTGGCGCCCTCGGTGTAGAGAACTTGGCCGATGACATTGTCGCCAGGCGAGATGAACGGCGTGTTGATCTTGATGCCGCCGCCGGCCACCCAGCCAAACTGATCGCCCGGATGCCCGGTGATCGGAGTGGCGCCGTAAAGCGCCGGGTTGAGCTGATGCGCCGCCGCCATGACCTGGGCGCTGCCCCAAGCCTGGTCAATACGCAGGTTGCCGACGATATCGGGGCTCTGCCAGCCACCGTAGCCCTCGCCGTTCGTCACGGGTGGGAGCAGCGTACCGTTGCTAAACGGCGACGCCGGACCGCCAACGCCGGGGCCGGGGCTCATCGCGATGATCTGCGCGCGCCGGGGCTCTTCGGCCGAGAGGGTGGCCGACACGCCGCCGCCGAGTTGAGCCGTGTAGGCCCACACCCACCAGCCACCGTCGCCGGTGTCTTCGCTCGGCAGGTTGCCGGCGCGGTACAGGTACGCAGCCGCCGGGTAGAAGTCGAAGAACGACACCGCGAGACCGGCAGTGAAGCCGGCCCATTGCACGTAAGCGCGGTTCGAGCTGAACTGCGCCGACGGCGCCTCGTTGCCGGTATTGTTCGACGAGATGCCGACCGCGATGTAGCCGCGCGCGACGCCGTAAGCTGTCTGCTCGCGGGCGTCAGCCGTGATGTAACCGCGCTCACGAGTCCACAGGTTGTTGGTGGAGCGGCCGTTGTAGTCGCCGGTCTGGAACGTGCCGCTCGTGGAGCTGCCGTTGATGCCGTACGTCGCTTCGGCGCGCACCCAGCCGCCAATCTTCAGGCACATGTCAGTGCCCGGCATATAGTAGAACCCCGCCCCGTAGAGGCTGCAAATCTTCACGTATTGGACCGGTCGGGCCTTTACGGGAAGATCGGCTGCCTGACCTGCAGTGACCGCAACCAGGCCAGCCGCAGAGCCGAGGAGGAGGCTTCTTACCATCTTCATTGCGAACCTCCAGTTTGTTTGCCGTGGGAGGGTTCCGATGCCCCCGGGTGCTGACGCCCCCTGGTTAGGTCCCCTGGTCCCCAAATTCCCCCTCCGTTATTTCCTTTGGACGGAAACACACGGACGGTCGACTTGGGGTTCCCCCCTCCGTCGCACCGTTACATTAGACGCTCAGTTCCGCCACGCAATGAATAACAGCCTCACTCACAGGCCGGGTGTGCCGTTTTCCGGGATGTGTTGCGTAAACGCCACGAAATCCGGCACTCGGCCGCGTTGGGGCGGGATTCATTGCAGCGCCGCGGCCAAGAAGAAATGACGCAGCGAATCAACGGCTTACGGGGCGTGCGGGGGCGTGCTGGGGAGGACCAAGGCCGCTCACAGCAGACCGAACCGCAGCGTCGCGCAATCGCGCCGGTAGAGGCCTCCGTGAGAGGAATCGGCAGCCAGCGAACGGGCGCGAGTCGCGGCCCGCTTCTTCGGAAACCGCGGTCGCCGGACGGGTTGTAGAGGGGCCGAAAAACGTCTCCGGGGTAGCATGTCATCCGAACCCGGCAGGGTGAAGAATGGTGGGCCACGACCGACGATGATGAGCACTATGTGTCTACGCCGTGGCCCTCCGCTAATCGGCGTTGGCTGCAAAGGGGTTCAGCGTGCGAACGTCGAAACCCTCAAAGTCCCGTACATTGCGGGTTGCAACGGTCAAATGATGGACCGCGGCGGTGGCTGCGATCATGGCGTCTTCGATAAGATCATCAGACCGGCGGTGCATCAAGCGTGCCCACGCACGGAAGATCCGAGCGTCCATGCTCAAGACGTTGTAGGTTTCGGCTACCTGCTCCAGCCAAGCCTCGATCTCGGCCGCCTTGGCTTTGTCGTGCTCGCGGGTGACTTCGATCCCAGCCTGGATCTCCCCGATAGTTACGGCGGAGAGGTGCAAATCCTCGTCGCGCACGTTTTGGAGCCAGGCAAGCACCGCGCCATGCGGCCGAACCCGGCGCAGTTCCGACACGACATTCGTATCAAGCAGGTACATCGATGATGATCAGACGCGACCGCGAACCTTGCGACGGCGCCTTCCGCCACGCGGTGGAACGTTCAACTCACCGCGTGCATCGTCAGCCAGGAGCAGTTCCTTCAGCGTGGGCTTGGCCATGCGCTTGAGCCGTTGCCACTCCGTCGCGGGCACCAGAACGGCAGCATCGGCGCCGCGTTTAGTAACGACCTGCGGGCCGTCGCGCAGGCAAGTTTCAAGCATCTCACTAAAGCGGGCTTTTGCGTCTTGAACCGGCCAAACGCGCAAGGCCCACCCCCTTCAGCCGATACACTAGTCAAATAACTAGTCTTCAACCGCTCGCTTTGCAAGGGCGGGTCGGGTAGCGTGAAGTCGCGGGCGCACATGTGGTCGCGGGCCGCCGACCGAAAGCTTGGCGCGCTCTGGCGTAGATTATGGCGGAGAGGAAGGGATTCGAACCCTTGATACGGCTTTAGACCGTATAACGGTTTAGCAAACCGCCGCCTTCAGCCACTCGGCCACCTCTCCGGCGCAGCAGTCAGTATTTTATGCCCGCGCGCTACGCAATGCGAGTCGCGCCGCCCGGATTGCGCAGCGACGCGATCCGGGCTACGGGCGAGAAAATTTCGGCCGAACGGAACCAGCGCCAAAATCAACGTCAGCGTGATGAACCGCAAACAACGGCGAGCCGCGCGCAGTTCCGGCGGCCGATCGACGCCCAGCCGCGACGCCGGCAAAGCGCCGCCGCAAAGCCTCGCCGACCTCTTCGCCATGGCGGTGATGCATCATCACGCCGGCGCGCTCGCGGACGCCGAGCGCTGCTACCGGCAGCTTATCGCCGCGTCCCGCGGCCATGCCGAGGCGCACAGCCGGCTCGGCGCCGTGCTGATGCGCCAGGGTAAAACGGCCGAAGCCATCGCAGAGATCGAGCGCGCGCTTGCGCTCAAGCCGGACATGTTCGAGGCTTACGGCAATCTCGCGCAGGCCACCATGTCGGCCGGACAGAGCGATCGCGCCGCCGCGGCCGCGTGCCGCGCGCTCGAGTTGCAGGAGACGCCGCAGACCAGGGCAATGTTCGTCCAATGCATTGGCGCCGCGCGCTTTGCCGGCAACGAGCCGCGCTATCGCCGGTTGCTCGCGCGCGCGCTCGCCGAAAACTGGACCCGCCCGCGCGAGCTGACGCGCGTCGGCATCGCGCTCATCAAGCTTGATCCCTCGATCAAGGATGCGATCGCCGGCGCCGTTGCAGCGTGGCCGGCGCGCCTGCCGGCGGACGAGCTGTGGAACTCGCCGGCAATCGCGGCACTGGCGCAGAACGAACTGCTTTGCCGTTTGCTGGAATGCGATCCGATCCCGGATCTCGGCCTCGAACGCCTGTTGACCAACGTGCGTGGCGCGCTGCTCCTAGCCGCGGCCGGCCGCGGCAGCGATGAGCGCGTGCTCGGCTTTTGCTGCAGCCTGGCGCGCCAGTGCTTCATCAACGAATACGTGTTTGCAACCAACCGCGAGGAAGACGCTGCGCTGCAGCAGCTGCGCGCGGCCGCGGAACGCCTGCTGACCGACGGCAAGACGCCGCCGGCGCACTGGCTGCCGATCGCTGCCGCCTATCTCCCGTTGTATACGCTTAATGGCTGCGAACGGCTGCTGGCGCAATCCTGGCCGCCGGCGCTGGATGCCGTGTTCACGCAACAAGTGCGTGAGCCGGCGGAAGAGCGGCGGATTGCGGCGGGCATCCCTGCCCGCACCGCCATCGATGATGCGGTGTCGTGCGCGGTGCGCGAGCAATACGAAGAAAATCCCTATCCGCGCTGGACTCTCAACGGCACGCCCGCAGTAGCCGCGAGCCCGTCGGGGCCGCCACCGCGCGACGCCCTGATCGCCGGCTGCGGCACCGGCCTTTCGACCGTTGAATTCGCCCGTCAGGCGCGCACAACGCGCATCCTCGCTATCGATCTGAGCCTCGCCAGTCTGCGCTATGCCAAGCGGATGGCCGACAAGCTCGGCCTCGGCAACGTCGAATTCGCCCAGGCCGACATCCTGCGGCTCGGCGCGCTGGCGCAGCAATTCGACTTCATCGATGCTTCGGGCGTGCTGCACCACATGGCGGATCCGTGGGCCGGCTGGCGCATCCTGGTGTCGCTGTTGCGGCCCGGCGGTATCATGCAGATCGGGCTATACAGCGCACTAGGCCGCCGCAATATCGTTGCTGCGCGGGCATTCATCGCCGCGCGCGGCTATCGGCCGGTCGTCGACGACATCCGGCGCTGCCGACACGACCTCGCCGCGGCGGCGGATCCGCAGCTCGCATCGGTTGCGCAGCGCGACGATTTTTTCACCTTAAGCGAATGCCGCGACCTGTTGTTTCACGTGCAGGAGCACCGCGTCACGATCCCGGAGATCAAATCGTTCCTGGCGGCTAACGGCCTCGACTTCGGCGGATTTTTTGTCGATTCCGGCACGCGAGCGCGCTTTGCGGCGCGCTTTCCGCGAGCACCGGCCGCGCTCGATCTCGACTGCTGGCACGCCTTCGAAACCGACGTGCCGGACACCTTCGCCGGCATGTACCAATTTTCGCTGCGCAAACGTGCGTAGCGAGCCGGGTTGCACCGCCACAATCGGGCTACGCTGCCATCGCGGGCGCGGCGGCCGGCGCAGCAGCGGCAGCGTTCGGGTTGAGCCGCAGCCAATCGCGCGCGGCGCGCTGCGCCACGGCGATTTCGGCGTCCGACATCTGGTTGGCAATCTCGCGGCGCAGCCGCACCGCCTCGGCATTGCCCTTGGCTGCGGCGAGATTGAACCATTTGTGTGCGCTGATAAGATCGATCGGCACGTCGCGGCCGACCGAATACATCATGCCGAGTTCGAACAGCATGTCGGCGACGCCCCGCCCTTCGCCGAGTGGCGCCGAATTCGCATCGAGAATCTCCAACCGAGCCATAATGCACTCCCCCTGTCCTCACGCCCCTCTCCGCTGTCGCGGGACCGGCCCCCTCTCTCTGTGTTTTGTTCGGCCAGCAATGCGGATAATGCGGCGAAGATTTGAATGGTGGTTTAAGCAATGCGATGAATCGAAGGTGAACCGCGCGGCGCGATCACGCGGCGCTCCGGCAACGTCGTATTAAGAAAAGCGCGGCGCCGCCCCGTCGAAAGCTGCGCATTTTTCTGCATCGCGCCGCCGGCACGTCATTTTGCCGCCCGGATCGACTCGCTTATCCTTGCCATTTCACCAACGGAGGACGGAATCCGCCATGCCCCACAATCGTACCGCCGCCGCGGCATTCTTTTGCTTGGCGACGCTCGCCGGCGCGAGCCTCGGCGCCGCGACCAGCGCCCGGGCCGCCGATCCGCTCGGCACCTGGTATACCGAAGGCAAGGAAAGCCAGGTGCGCATCGTCAAATGCGGCAACGCGCTGTGCGGCGCGCTGGTCTGGCTCAAGGAGCCGAACGATCCGAAGACCGGCAGGCCGAAGACCGACAAGGAGAACGCCGACGCCAGCCTGCAGAAGCGGCCCTTGCTCGGCGTGCAGATCGTGCTTGGCATGGCGCCGACCGGCACACCCGATCAATGGAAGGGCAAGGTCTACAACGCCAAGGACGGCAATACCTATACCGGCTATTTCACCCTGACCGGCGCGGACAAAGCCGAGCTCAAAGGCTGCGCGCTCGGCTTTATCTGCAAGTCGCAGACCTGGACGCGGACGAAGTAACGTCGCCTCCGGACAGTTTTGCGCTCGTCCCCGCGAGAGCAGGGACCCAGTTCGCTTCAAGCGCTGGATTCCCGCTTTCGCGGGAATGAGCGGAAATCATCAGTGTCACCGCGCGCGCTGGCCGAACAGGACGGCGCGCACCTTGGGATCCTGCGGATCCACCGCCGAGGCGGCGGCAATGCGGATGGCGAACGCGCGCTTGACCGCGGGCCGCGCGCGGATCGTCTCGAACCAACGTTTTAGATTTGGAAACTCCGCCAAATCCTGGCCCGCGCGTTCGGCCATGCGCACCCAGCCGACGCAGGCGATGTCGGCGATCGAATAAGAGCGGCCGGCCAGGAACGCGCGGGTGGCGAGCCGCCCGTTCATGACGCCGAACAGCCGGTTCACCTCGTCGCTGTACCGGGCAATGGCATAATCGAGCAGCGCCGGCGCGTAACGGCGGAAATGGATGGCCTGCCCGGCCATCGGACCAAGCCCGGCCATCTGCCAGAACAGCCACTCCTCGACCGCAACGCGGGCGCGCTCCTCGCACGGATAGAACTTGCCGGTCTTGCGGCCGAGATATTGCAGGATGGCTCCGGACTCGAACACCGCAATCGGCCGCCCGCCGGGACCATCGGGATCGATGATCGCCGGGATGCGGTTATTCGGCGAGATGGCGAGAAATTTTTTGTCGAACTGCTCGCCTTTGGAAATGTCGACCGGCCGCAGCACGTAAGGCAGCGCGCACTCTTCCAGCATGATCGAGATTTTCCAGCCGTTCGGCGTCGGCCAGTAGAACAGCTCGATCGGCTTGGCGGCGATCGAGGAGCGCCGCCGCGCGACGCCTTGCTTTTTCGCCGCCGGCCGTCGAGCCGCACTGCGTGTTCGTCGCGTCATATTGCTGCAATCAAATCACGGCAAAGAAAAACGGCGCCGCGGAATGATTCCGGACGCCGCTGCGAGTCTTCCGCAAAGCTCGCCGACACACCGAGGGCGTCGGCGAGATATCGGAGGTCCTTAGGTCCACCGGCTGATGCCGGAGCGACGCCGAAATTTTTTTCACCGTCATCTTCACCGTCATCCGCCGCGCGGTTGCGCTGTACGATGCCGATGAAGCCCAAACCTCCGTCCCCGCCGACGCCCTCTGTCGTCCACCTGAGCCGGCGCGCCCCGGCGGATCATCTCGGCAAAGTGCCGATCAACCGCGACGCCAGCCGGCCCGTGTGACGCGATCTTCGACTGCTTCAAGCGCGATCGAAGACCGACAGCGGCATCGCCTACTTCTTCTTCCGGCGCTTTGTCTTCCTTGCGCCCTTCTTCGCCGCTGCTTTCGCTTTTCTCTTCTTCGCCATTGCTGCCCTCCTAGCTTGAGTGGATGGCGATGTCGGTGCAGTGCAGTCGCGAATCGATCTGCACTGACATCCGAAATACACAAGCGGAAAAAAATTAACAGTCGTTCGGCTTAATTTTGTGTATAGACACGCGTTGGCGCCGCCGCATCGACGCGCTGACGACTTTCGCAGCGCGCATGCCGCCGCGAAAACCGCTCCGGCTGCGGCATTTTCATCAAACAAATAACAGAATCGCAAAAGCGCCGATGGATTGGGCACTTTTGCCGCGCCATTCAACGCGGCTCCGCTGCGCCAGAGATGCGCGCGCGACGTGCTGATCGACCGTCGAGAAGCGCTTGACGGCAGGTGGCGGGCGGTTTCCGCCGCGCGAAAAAATTTTTCGCCGCAGCCGCCGTTGCGGGCGTTGCGGCGGCCTTGTCAGCGCGCAAAACGCGCGAATCGGCACCAAGTGATTCGCGCCGGCGCCGCCGCGAGCGGCGCGTTCAGTGGTCGCCAAGGACACTTTCGACACCATCGCGAAGCGAAATCAAAGCGCGCCGTGCGGTTGGCGTGAAGACACGCGGCGCATGTCATCGTCCGCGGCGCGAGCGCTCAGACGCCGAGCTTCTTCATGAGCAGTTCGTTGACGGCTTGCGGGTTCGCCTTGCCGCCCGATGCCTTCATGACCTGACCGACGAACCAGCCGATCACCTTGGCATTAGCTTTGGCGGCGGCGACCTTGTCGGCGTTGTTGGCAATGATCTCGTCCACGATCGCCTCGATCGCCGAAACGTCGGTGACCTGCTTGAGCCCGCGCTGCTCGACGATCGCCGCCGGGTCGCCGCCCTCGTTCCAAACGATCTCGAACACGTCCTTGGCGATCTTTCCGGAGATCGTGCCTTGCGCAATCAGATCGAGAATGGAACCGAGCTGCGCTGCCGAGACCGGCATCGCCGTGATGTCCTTGCCTTCCTTGTTCAGCCGGCCAAGGAGTTCGTTGATCACCCAATTGACAGCGAGCTTACCGTCGCGCGTATTGCCGCCATCGCCGACGACACTTTCGAAATAGGTCGCCATGTCGCGCTCGGCGACCAGCACGCCGGCGTCGTATTCGGTGAGCGCGAAGTCGCGCATGAAGCGCGCCTTCTTCTCGTCCGGCAGCTCCGGCAGGCTTTGTTCCAGTTCGGCAATGAGCGACGGCGAAAGCTCGAGCGGCAACAGATCGGGATCCGGAA
>JASHSE010000303.1 GCA_030036975.1 Xanthobacteraceae bacterium
GGCTGCGATTTCGATTTTCTGCGCAAGGCGTAGACCCGTCATTGCGAGCGCAGCCAGACCAAGCCGAGGCCGCCGCCGATGAGCGCGCCCAAAAACAAGCCGACCAGCCCGAGAAAGATGATTTTCATTTCCTGCAGCAGCTCTTTAATTGCCCTCATCCTGAGGTGGCCGCGAAGCGGCCCTCGAAGGATGCAGGCCGAGGCGCTGTGGCCTCGCCCTTCGAGGCTCGGCGCTATGCGCCGAGCACCTCAGGGTGAGGATAACAGGGGTAACGCTCCGCTTTCATGGAGCGCTCCGCAATTGCGCCGTGGCCGTTACGCCATCAACGACAGCGTGGCCTTCTCGTATTGCCCGGCGCCCATCTCGCCTTCGGCGAATATGTGGTGGTCGGCGATCCACTCGAACGACTCCTCGTAGACTTCCTTGGTGTACGGCTCGAACACCAGCCGCTCGCCGGGGCCCCAGCGTCGCGTGTCCATCAGCGCATGGAAGCGGTCCGGGAACTCGTTCCTGTAATAATGCGTGTACAACTCCGGCCGCAAATCGATGTCGCGCTGCGCCTTGCGCAGCGCGCGGAAGAACTTGCGCAGATCTTCCGGATCGGGATCGCCGTGGATCATGGTGGCGATCATGAAGGTGGTGTCGATCACCTTGCGGAAGCCGAGCTGCTCGGCGAAGTAATACGGGCCGCTGAACAGGCTCACCGCCGGCGCCTTGCCGTCGATCAGCTGCTCCATGCGCGCGAACAGCATGCCGTCGGCGAAAGTCAGCTTGATCTGGTCGGGTTTGAGATATTGCTCGAGCGCCTGCACCGTGGCGTAATGGCTGCCCGACTGATAGCCGACCGAGACCGGCACGCCGGCGAGATCGGCCGGCGTCTTCACCGGCGAATCCGCCGGCACGAAAATGCCGGCCGGCGACACCGAGTAGACGTCGCGATACATGCGGCCGAGGCCCTTCGAGGCGGCGACGTTGATGGTCCAGTGGCAGGCGCAGCTCACGTTCGACTTGCGCCCCTGTTCGATCGACTGATAGGCGCCGACCTTGTCGCCCTTGTCGTGAATCTTGCCGCCGGTCGAGCGCACCAGTTCGCGAAATTCGTAATCAAGCCCTTCGGCGCGGAAATAGCCCTTTTCTTCGGCCACCCATTCTTGCAGCCGGAAGTGCGGTTCGATCAGAAACTTTGCCATGGCGAGTCCTCCAGGTTGGGGCGTGATTGTCAGCAACAGGTGAGTCCATCGTCGGCTTTGCCGCGCGGGCGTTCGACGCGCAGAAGGCCGAGCCGCTGCATCACCGGCTCATCGGTGACGCGCAACAGCAGCGCGTCGTCGCCGGCTTCGTGGCAGTGCGGCCGCCAGGCCGGCGCGGCGATGACGTCGCCGCGGCGCCAGGCGAAACGCTCGCCATCGATCGTCGTCGCGCCGCTGCCCTGGACGACCGCATAGATGTTGTTCGCGGTGGTCTGCAGCGTCGCAGTCTTGGTGCGCGGTGCCAGCCGCATCACGTGCAGCCCGATCGTGTCCATCGCCGGATTACCAAGCTGCACGCTGGTGCCGAACGGCCCGGACGGATTGGGCGCAGCAGCGTCCAAGTGCCTGAGCGTCTCACTCAACGGAAACACGAACGGCGAATCCTTGGTCGGCGGCGCGCCGGCGGACGCATCCTTGCCGCTCTCGCCGTCCTCTTCGGCCGGCTCGAAAAACATCGGCTCGAGCAGCTGCACCAGCGGCACGTCCAGAAAATCGAGCCAATAGGCGCAGGCACGGCTGTCGTTGCCGTGGCCGTGGCTCGACCAGTTCGGCGTCAACAGCACGTCGCCCGGCTCCATGGCGATCTTGACGCCGTCGACCTCGGTGTAGGTGCCGGGCTCGGAATCGAGAATGAGGCGCAGCGCGTTCGGCGTATGGCGGTGCGAGCGCGCCCATTCGCCCGGCATGATCATCTGATAGGCGGCGACCAGCGTGCGCACGGTGCCGTAGCTCGCTTCCGAGGCCGGATTGAACAGGATGAGATTGCGCCGCTCGGCGAGCTCGGTGTTGATCAGCCGGCCGGCGGCATCGAGCGCGCCGCGCGCCTGCTCGTAGGCCCAATGCGCCGGCTGAAAGTTTTTCTTCGGCGCCGACCACAGCGAGGGCGTCTTCTTGTTCCAGCCGGGCGCGATGCCGACCAAGTCCAGTTTGCCGTAAAGCTCTTCGAGCGAACCGGATCGGGCGAGTTCTTCGCGGGACGGAATCTTTCTGGTCATGACGGCGCGCCTTAAGCTGTAGAGTGGGCAAAGACGCGAAGCGCCGTGCCCACGGACGATCGCTTCGTAGTTCCGCGTGGGCTTCGCTTCGCTCAGCCCACGCTACGAAGCAGTTTCGCGTTGCGGCGATCCTAGCGTGTTTTGTGCGACAGCGGGAGCCTCGACCACGCCGCGGACTACATCGATAAGTCGCAACGGCTCCTCCGGCATGCGGTCGTCGCGCCAGGCGACGTGGCCGTCAGGACGCACCAGTACGAACTTACGCCCATAAAGCACCGCCACCTGCGGCTCGCGCAGCGTGACGAAATCGAGCGGCACGCCGCGTACCCGCGCCGCTTGCAGCAGCGGCTCGGCTTCATGCGCGCCGGCGTCGAAGCCGACGAGGGTAAAGCCGCGGCCAAACAGATCGAGGGTCGAGCGGCCGTCGGCGAGCCAAGCGTGCGGCGCGCGGTGACCCGGCCGCGCCACCGGCAGATATGTTCGCACATCGTCGGGCGGCGGCGCGGTGCCGTCGGGCCAGCAGATCGGCGAACCCTCGTAGCGATAGCCGAGATGAATGCCGAGCGTAAACCATTCGCGGCGCATCATCGCGGTAAATTCGCGGCCGACTTTTGCGCGCGTCGCCGCGCCTTGCGGCGTATCGTCGGCGATATCCGGATAGGCGCCGACCGAGAGCATGCGCCGCAGGTTGCCGCTCGCCTCGGCGACATTGCGGGCGCCGACCGGCTGGCGCTCGCGCGAGTAGGAATCGAGCAGGTGTTCGCCGCCCCAGCCTTCAAGGGTGGCGGCGAGCTTCCAGGTGAGATCGACGGCATCGCCGATGCCGGTATTCATGCCGAAACCGCCGGTCGGCGACATCATGTGCGCGGCGTCGCCGGCGATAAAGCCGCGGTCGCCGCAAAACGTTTCGGCGACCAGTTCGCGGCGCACCCACGGCAGCACGCTCAAAATCTCGAACGCGAAATCGCAGCCGACTGCGCGGCGGATGGCAGCCTTGATGTCGTCGACTGTATAGTCGCGCTGCTGCGGCCCGCCGATCAGCGAAAAGCGCCACTCGTCGCGGCCGTTGATTGCCACGATGGTGGCCCAGGTGCCTTCCGGGCCGATGAAGATGTGCCGATAGGCCTTGCCCTTGTCGTGCAGCGCCAAAAGATGCGGGCAGCGGAAGATGGCATTCGTCGTGTAGGTCAGCACCGGATTGCCCAGCATGCGGATGCCGAGCGTCTCGCGCACAACGCTGCGCGCGCCGTCGCAGCCGACGATGTAACGTGCGGCAATATTTTCGCGTGCGCCGGTGTCGGCGTTCTCTACCGTGGCGATCACCCGCCGGGCGTCTTGCGTGAACGCGACAAGCCGCGTGCGATAGCGCAACTGCACGGTTTTTTGCCCGGCCGCAAACGCGCGCAGAATCGGATCGAACATGTTTTGCGGACAGCGCTCGCGGCGCTGCGGGCTCTCGGGCGGCGGCGCCGCCTCGCCGATGCCGGGAAAGCGCTCGCGACCGATCTCATAGCCGGTCAGACTCGTCAGATAGACGTTGTCTTGCGCGTAATCGCGCGGATAGGGCGACGCCTCGACCGCACCGACCAGCCCCCAGCGCCGGCAAAACTCCATGGTGCGGATGCCGACGAGGTCCATGCGCGGCTGATAGATCGAGCCGTCGCTCTGCTCGACCAGCACGCAGGCGACGCCGCGCCAGCCGAGATCGCCGGCCAGCGCCAGCCCGACCGGCCCGCCGCCGACGATGAGAACCGGGACGATGTCGTGCTGCTCGTGCCGCGCAATCATTGCGGTTGATTATTTCCCTCTCTGTTGACCCATGCCAGCGTGGTCAGAATGGCGGCGGCGAGCCACATCCCGACCAGGCCGACGGTCGCGTAAGCGATCGCGCCGGCCGCGCCGCCGACAATGAAGCCGGACGCGACCGCGAGCACCAGATGCAGCCGCCGACGCGCAACGGCAAATTCGCGCGCTGCGTCTACGTCGCCCGGATCGCGCGCACAGCGGCGCCAGGCCTTGATCAGCTCGGTGGTCTCGATGCCGAGCTGCGTCATGTTGCCGGTCATCACGTTGGTCTGCGGCACGCCGCGCAACAACAGCCGCACCGCCACGCTTTGCAGGCCCATCGCCATGGCGCCGAACAGCCCGGCGACGATGCCATAGGGTTCGGACACGTCGGTGACCGGCGGGCCGAACAGCATCATGGCGGCGAACACGGCGAGCAGCACCGCTTCGAGGGCCAGCATCGATGCCAAGGTCGAGCCTCCGCGCTGCTGCAGTACCCCGATGATCGCCGCGGCAACGGCGGCGGCGGCGAGAAAAACCGGTACGGCCAAAAGCTTGCCGGCAACGCCGTAATCGTGACGCACCAGCTCGGCGCCGGCGATGATGAAACTTCCCGTCACCTGCGCGACGAACAAGCCGAACAGCGCCAGATACGTGTAGCTGTCCACATAGCCGGCGACGAAGCTGAGCAGCATCGGCAGCAGCGTGGGCGGCGCCGGTTCGGGCGCGGCCTTGGCAATTTCCGTCATGACTCGTCCTCCGCCGTGCGGCTCGCCAGCACGCGATGCGCGTCATACGATTGCGCGCGTCCCCGCGGAAGCGGACCGGAGCTCTTTTTAGTCTTGGATTGCCGAGACAGACGCTAGGCGGAATCCGTCGGTTTCGGCGATCGCGTCAAGATGCAACCCACCGGCACCAGCACCAGCATGGCGAGGAGAATGACCCCGAGAGCGATATCGACCAGCATCACA
>JASHSE010000304.1 GCA_030036975.1 Xanthobacteraceae bacterium
GGGCCTGATCGGCGGCTTCGTCTCGCACGGCTGCATCCGCATGTACAACGCCGACATCACAGACCTCTACGGCCGGGTCGGCGTCGGCACGACGGTGGTGGTGACCAGGTAATCAGGGATCAGAAACACTTTTCCTGATCCCTGATCCCTGATTTACTGATCCCTGTCATCCGCATCAAAAATCCGAGGCGATGCCGTTGATTTCCCAGTCGCCGTAGCGGGTCGGGTCGGGGCCGGCGGGGCCGTTGATTTCCTTGGGCGCATTGGCGGCGCTGCGCTCGCGTTCGGTGCGGCGGGCCGCGGCTTCGGCCAGCGCGCGCTCGGCGGCGGGCGAGAGCAGACGCCGTTGCGGCATTTGCGTCTCTGCCGCTTCGGTCGCAGCAGGCTCGGATGTGTCCCGCTCGGTTGGCATGGGCTTTGACTTGGCGTAGCCGTGCCGCATTCACAAGTGGCGGGGGCCACGAGGATTTCGACCGATGAAAAGCGCGCGAAAAGCGCCACCGGCTCGCGACGACAGCGCGGCCGTGCCGGGCCTCGCCGTCCGGCGCCTGGCCGCGACCGTGATCGACGGCGTGCTGCGCCGCCGCCGGCCGCTCGATGAATTGCTCGACGATGCGCGCACGTTTGCTGGGCTCGACGAGCGCGACCGGGCGCTGGCGCGCGCGCTGATCGGGGCGGTGCTGCGCCGGCTCGGCACGCTGCGGTACCTGGTAAACTCGTTCGTCGAGCGCGGCCTGCCGGCGCAAGCGCCGCTGGTCGAGACGGCGCTCCTGCTCGGCGCCGCGCAAATTCTTTTCCTCGACGTGCCGGACCATGCGGCGGTCGATCTCGCGGTGCGGCTGGTGCAGGCCGATCGCCACGCCGCGCGTTTTTCCGGTCTCGTCAACGCCGTGCTGCGGCGCGTCGCGCGCGAGGGTGCGGCACGGCTTGCCGCATTCGATGCGGTGGCGCTCGACACGCCCGGCTGGCTGCTGGCGCGGTGGACCAAAACCTACGGCGAAGACACCGCCCGCGCCATCGCCGCCGCCAACAGCCGAGAGCCGGCGCTCGATCTGACCGTGAAGGCCGATCCGGACCAGTGGGCCAAGCGGCTCGATGGCCGCGTGCTGCCGACCGGCACGGTGCGCACCATCGCGCATGGCCCGGTGACCGCGCTGCCTGGTTTTGCCGAAGGCGAGTGGTGGGTGCAGGACGTTGCCGCGGCGCTGCCGGCGCTGTTGTTCGGCAAGAAAATCGCCGGACTGCGGGTCGCCGACCTGTGCGCCGCTCCCGGCGGCAAGACCGCGCAGTTGGCTGCGGCCGGCGCCGAGGTCACCGCCGTCGACCGCGCGCCGGCGCGGCTCGAGCGGCTGCGCCAAAACCTGGCGCGGCTGAAGCTTGCGGCCGAACTCGTCTGCGCCGACGCGACCGCATGGACGCCGGACCACGCCGATTTCGATGCCGTGCTGTTGGATGCGCCGTGCACTTCGACCGGCACGATCCGCCGCCATCCGGACGTGCCGTGGCTCAAGCGCGAGAGCGACATCGCGGCACTCGCAAACCTGCAAGCGCGCCTGATCGAGCGGGCGCTGGTGCTAACCAAGGCCGGCGGCACCCTCGTCTACTGCACCTGCTCGCTCGAACCGGAGGAAAACGAGGACGTGGTCGCGGCGCTGCTTTCCCGCACAACGGGCGTCCAGCGGCTGCCGATAACGCCGGACGAAGTATTCGGCCGTGCCGAGTTCATCAACAAAGCCGGTGAGCTGCGCACACTGCCGTGCCACTTTCCGGACGCCGATTCGCGGTTTGCCGGCGGCGACGGCTTTTATGCCGCGCGGCTTCAAAAACGTTAACGTAATCAATACATTAATAAGCTATTAGAGCGCTTTTGCCGCGCTTTCCCATGGGGCGCGGCCGGCGAGGCGCCCGCTTGGGCGGGCAGAAAGGGCGAGCGCCGCAATGGCGCGCGGTGCAATCGGCGACCGTGCCAGACTGGCTTGGCTCCTGCTGCGCGGCGGCTGGCGGCAGCTTGCCGGGCGCCTGACCGGTCATCCGCTCATCCGCTGGCCGCGGCCCGCGCTGCGCGCCGACCAGCTGGTGATTGCGCCGCAAGATCTGCGCACCGCCGACGCCACGCTTGCCGGCGAAATCTATTCCGGCCGCTTCGCCTTCGCCGGCAAGGTGGTGATCTGCGACGGCCGCTCGATTTTCGACATGGAATCGCCATCGGAGGAATGGGCGGTGGCGCTGTTGGGGTTCGGCTGGCTGCGCCATCTGCGCGCCGCCGACTCGGCGATCACCCGCGCCAACGGTCGCGCCCTGGTCGACGAATGGATCAGGCTGCAAGGTTCCTGGCATGCGCTCGCCTGGCGGCCGGACGTGCTGTCGCGACGCGTCATCTCGTGGCTCAGCCAGGCCACGCTGCTGCTGCAGGACGCCGACCTGCGGTTCTATCGGCGCTTTCTGCGCAGCCTGGTTCGCCAGGTCCGCTATCTGCGCCACACCGCCGCCGATGCGCACCGCGGCGCCGCGCACCTGCAGGCCGTGATCGCGCTCGCCGACGCGGCTTTGTGCATTGCCAGCCAGGCGCGCCGCATCAGGTCGGTGACCGAAGAGCTGCGCCACGAGCTGGAGCGCCAGATTCTTCCAGACGGCGGTCACATCAGCCGCGATCCCGACGCCATCATCGAAATTCTGCTCGAACTGTTGCCGCTGCGCCAAGTCTACGCGGCGCGCAACATGGCGCCGCCGCCGGCGCTGCTCAACGCCATCGACCGCGCCATGCCGATGCTGCGGTTTTTCCGGCATTCCGACGGCAGCTTTGCGCACTTCAACGGCATGGGCCCGACGCCCGTCGACCTGGTGTTCACGCTGCTCGCCTACGATGAAGCTGGCGGCGCGCCGCTGTCGAACGCGCCGCATTCCGGCTACCAGCGCCTGGAGGCAGGCGGCGGCGTGCTGATCGTCGACGTCGGCCGCGCGCCGCCGATCGAGATGAGTCTCGAGGCGCATGCCGGCTGCCTCGCCTTCGAATTTTCCACGCCGAAGCACAATCTCCTGATCGTCAATTGCGGCATGCCGCCAACCGCGCGCGAGGATTGGCGGCAATTGGTCCGCGCCACGCCGGCCCATTCCACCGTGACTCTCAACGACGCGTCATCGGCGCGCTTTGTCACCGCGCCGGCGTTCCGCCGCGTGCTCGGCGGCGCGCCGATGCTGGGCGGCCCGAGCCGCGTTCCGGTGACGCGCGACGACCGCGTCGAAGCACTGATCTTGCGCGCGAGCCACGACGGCTACGCCGAACGCTTCGGCATCGTGCACCAGCGCACGCTGCTGCTGGCGGCGGACGGCAGCCAGCTTGAAGGCGAGGACGTTTTTCTGGCGGCCGACGGACGGCCGCAGGTGCGCAGCACGCGCGACCGCTACGCGGTGCGCTTTCATCTGCATCCGAGCGTCAAGGCGACGGGCCTGCCCGACGGCCACGGCGCCATGCTGCTGGCGCCCGATAAGGAAGTGTGGAGCTTCACGGTCCGCGACGGCCGCGTCGACCTGGAAGACAGCGTCTATCTCGCCGGCGCCGAGGGGCCGCGCCGCACCACCCAGCTCGTGATCTACGGCCACGCCCGCCATGCGCCGCGCGTGTCCTGGAGCCTGCACGCCGGCCGCGCCGCCCCGCTCAAGACCGCCGCGCGTTCGGCGCGCGAGGATGAGCCGCGGCTGCCGCTGTGAAGACAAAGTCATCCTCCCACGCGCGAAGCGCGGGGGAGGAAAGAAATGCTTGGCTTGCGCTGCCCCGACGACAATGAAACAAGAGCGCCATGAGCGAAGAGCTGCGCCGCGCTACGCGCGCCCTGATTTCGGTGTCCGACAAAAGCGGCGTCGTCGAGCTGGCGCGCGCGCTGGCCGGCCACGGCATCGAGCTCATCTCGACCGGCGGCACACGCAAAGCGCTCGCCGCTGCCGGCCTGGGCGTGATCGACGTTGCCGAACTCACAGGCTTTCCCGAAATGATGGATGGCCGGGTCAAGACGCTGCATCCGGCCGTGCACGGCGGCCTATTGGCGAGGCGCGGCAACGCGCGGCATCTCGCAGCGCTGCGCGCGCACAATATCCGGCCGATCGACATTCTGGTGGTCAGTCTCTATCCGTTCGAACAAACAGCGGCGGCCGGCGGCGATTTCGCCGCCTGCATCGAGGACATCGACATCGGCGGGCCGGCGATGATCCGCGCCGCGGCCAAGAACCACGACGACGTCCTCGTCATCGTTGATCCGCAAGACTACAAAGACGTGATGGACGCTCTGCGCCTTTTCAAAGGAGAAACGCCGCTGTCGTTGCGGCGGAAGTTTGCCGCCAAGGCGTTCGCCCGCACGGCCGCCTACGATGCGGCGATCGCCAATTGGTTGGCCGGCATCATGGACGAGCCGGCGCCGGATTATCGCGCGTTCGGCGGGCGCTTGATCGAGCGGCTGCGCTACGGCGAGAACCCGCACCAATCGGCGGCGTTCTATCGCACGCCCGAGCCGCGCTACGGCGTCGCCGGCGCGCGGCAGGCGCAAGGCAAGCAGCTCTCCTACAACAATATCAACGACACCGACGCGGCCTATGAATGCGTCGCCGAGTTCGATCCGGCGCGCACCGCGGCCTGCGCCATCATCAAGCATGCCAATCCGTGCGGCGTCGCCGAGGGCGATAGTTTGTTAGACGCTTATCGCAAGGCGTTGGCGAGTGATCCGGTCTCGGCCTACGGTGGCATCGTCGCGCTCAATCGCCGGCTCGATGCCGACGCGGCGCGCGCCATCACCGAAATTTTCACCGAAGTGATCATCGCGCCGGATGCCACCGACGAAGCGATCGCCATCATCGGCGCCAAGAAGAACCTGCGGCTGCTGCTGGCCGGCGGCTTGCCCGACCCGCGCGCGCCGGGCCTGACGGCAAAGACCGTTGCGGGCGGCCTTCTGGTGCAGACGCGCGACAACGCGGTGGTCGACGACATGGATCTCAAATCGGTGACCAAGCGCGCGCCGACCAATGCCGAACTGCGCGACCTGCGCTTCGCCTTCCGCATCGCCAAGCACGTGAAATCGAACACCATCGTCTATGCGAAGGACTCCGCCACGGTCGGCATCGGCGCCGGACAGATGAGCCGGGTCGATGCTGCGCGCATCGCCGCGCGCAAGGCGGCCGATGCGGCGCAGGCCGCCGGCTTGGCGCAGCCCACCACCAAGGGCTCCGTGGTCGCCTCCGACGCATTTTTCCCTTTCGCCGACGGGCTTCTGGTTGCCATCGAAGCCGGCGCCACCGCGGTGATTCAGCCCGGCGGCTCGGTGCGCGACGACGAGGTGATCAAGGCCGCCGACGACCACAACATCGCCATGGTGTTTACCGGCACGCGCCATTTCCGCCATTGAGGCGCGCCAGCGCGGCCGGCCACTGCGGGCCGGACCCGTTGGCTCGGCCCCGGAATGACGATCAGCCCTTCAACCCGCCCATCCGGCAAATGTATTTCCACTCCTCCGCCGACACCGGCTGCACCGAGAGCCGGGCGTATTTGACCAGCGCCATGTCTTTCAGTTTCGGCTCGGCCTTGATCGCCGCGAGCGTCACCGGCTGCGGCAGCGGC
>JASHSE010000305.1 GCA_030036975.1 Xanthobacteraceae bacterium
AGCATCAGCGCCGAGAGCGGATAATAGATCATCGGCTTGTCGTAGACGGGCAGGAGCTGCTTCGACGTGACCAGTGTCAGCGGATGCAGCCGCGTGCCGGCGCCGCCGGCGAGGATGATGCCCTTACGCGACATGGTTTTCCGCGCGTTGCGATGCGGTGGCGAGCGCCCGCGCCGTCGCCTCGACGCCGTCGCGCCACGGCCGCGGCGTAAGGCCGAACGTCTGCGCGAACAGGCTGCAGTCCAATCGCGAGTTGGCGGGGCGCTTGGCCGGGGTCGGATAATCCGCGGTGTTGATTGGTGCCAGGCGCGGCTGGCGGCCGGTGATCGGGGCGGCGGCAGCGACGATGCAAGCGGCGAAGCCGTACCAGGTGGTCGCGCCATCGGCGGTGAAGTGATATGTCCCCGACAGGCGCGGCTCGGCGGTGAGGCGTGGCGCGACGTGCAGGATCGCTTCGGCGAGTTCGCGCGCCGAGGTCGGGCTGCCGTGTTGATCGGCGACGATGCGTAATTCATCGCGCGTTTCGGCGAGCTGCAGAATCGTCTTCAGAAAATTCCGGCCGAACGCGCTGTAGAGCCACGCGGTGCGCAGAATGACGTGGCGGTCGAGCGCGCGCCGCACTGCGTCCTCGCCCGCCGCCTTGCTGCGCCCATAGGCATTGACCGGACAAACGGGATCGCTCTCGCGATAGGCGCCGTCTTTACCACCGTCGAACACGTAATCGGTGGAAATATGCGCCAACGCGGTGTCGGCTTCGGCGCAGGCATTGGCGATGACGGCCGGGCCGAGCTCGTTAGCGCGGCGCGCTTCGGCAAAATGACTTTCCGCACCATCGACGTTGGTGTAGGCGGCGGCGTTCACGACAAGATCGGGCTGCCAACGCTTAAGCGCCGCCGCCACGGCCGCCGCATCCGCGATATCGGCTTCCGCGCGCGACAACGCCTGCAGTGCGACATGGCGAGCAGCGGCCGCGCGCGTTAATTCGCGGCCGAGCTGGCCGGTGCCGCCGAACACGACGATCACGCCGGCACCCCGAGGCGCTCGCCGGCATAGACGGTATCGCGGATGCGCTGCCACCAGGCGCGGTTGGCGAGATACCACTGCACCGTCTTGCGCAGCCCGGTCTCGAAGGTCTCGCGCGGCTGCCAGCCGAGTTCCCCGCAAATCCTCGCCGGATCGACGGCGTAACGCAGGTCGTGGCCCGGCCGGTCGGCGACGAACGTGATGAGGTCTTCGTGTCGTAGCGTCGCGGCGCTCGGCGCAAGCTCGTCGAGCAGCGCGCACACGGCCCTGACGACATCGAGGTTGCTGCGCTCGCCGCGGCCGCCGATGCAATAGGTCTCACCGACGCGCCCGTCCGCGACGACTGCGGTGAGCGCGCGGGCATGATCCTCGACGTAGAGCCAATCGCGCACGTTGCCGCCGGTGCCGTAGACCGGCAGCTTCTTGCCCTCGAGGCCGTTGATGATGGTAAGCGGAATGAGCTTTTCGGGGAAATGATACGGCCCGTAATTGTTCGAGCAATTGGTGAGCAGAACCGGCAAGCCGTAGGTGTGATGCCACGCGCGCACCAGATGGTCGGAGGCAGCCTTCGACGCCGAATAGGGCGAGCGCGGCGCGTAGGCGGTGGTTTCGCAAAACGCGCCATCGGCATCGAGCGAGCCGAAGACCTCGTCGGTCGAAATATGATGAAAGCGAAAGTCGCGCTGCGCGGTTTTGGGCGAACCGCGCCAATACGCCAGCGCGGCTTCCAAGAGCACGTAGGTGCCGATGATGTTGGTTCGGATGAAATCCGCCGGGCCGTCGATCGAGCGGTCGACGTGGCTTTCGGCGGCAAGATGCATGACCACCTCGGGGCGGAAGCCGAAGAATACCTCTTTCATCTTGGCGGCGTCGCCAATGTCGGCGCGCACGAAGCTGTAGCGCGGGTTATCGGCAACCGGCGCAAGCGACGCCAGATTGCCCGCATAGGTCAGCTTATCGACCACGCAAACGCGATGGTCCGTGGCGCCGATCAGATGGCGGACCACAGCCGACCCGATGAAACCAGCCCCGCCGGTGACCAGAAATCGCTTGCTCATCCGGTCCGATCATAGCGGAACGGTGAGACAAAGTCAGCAAAGCGCGGCAGCTTGCAGTCCTTGTCCGAGAGCACCGCGTCGGAGGCCGCGACCGGCCAGTCGATGGCCAGCGTCGGATCGTTCCAGATCAGGCCCCGTTCGCAATCCGGCGCGTAATAGTCGTCGACTTTGTAGGCGACCTCGGTGTCGGCTTCGAGCGTGCAATAGCCGTGGGCAAAGCCGCGCGGCACGAAGACCTGTTCGCCGCGGCGCGCGGTCAGCGTCGCCGCGACGGAGCGGCCGTAGGTCGGGGAGCCGGCGCGCAGGTCGACGGCGACGTCATAGACGGAGCCGCGCAGTACGCGCACCAGCTTGGCCTGCGCGTGCGGCGGCACCTGAAAATGCAGCGCCCGCACGGTGCCGCGCTGGAGCGAGAACGCCTGATTGTCCTGGACGAACTCGGCCGCAATTCCCGCCGCTTTCGCCGCGCGCTCATTGTAAGTCTCGACGAAATACCCGCGCGCGTCGTTAAAGTAGCGCGGCTTGAGGACGAGCACACCAGGGACGTTCGTAGAAACGACTTCCATTGGATTTATTTGGTGGCGTGCTTAGCAGGAGTGAAATTGCAGAGCGCCGGTCCCAGCGGCCGCAAAGCGCTTATCGCACAAAGTCTGCGCGCGAGTATAGGTAGGGAAGACGTGGCGCGCCCGAA
>JASHSE010000306.1 GCA_030036975.1 Xanthobacteraceae bacterium
GCACTGATGGCGATGGCAAAGTTCGAGCTGAAAATGCTGCCCGGCATCGAACGCCCGGCGATCGCGGCGGTGTGGCCCACCTTGCGCGGCGAAGCCATCGTGCTCGATCTCGGCGCCTCGATCGGGGCCGACGCCGAACACCTCGTCAATCTTGCCATGATGGGCGCGGCGACCGCGCGCATTCTGCTCGGCATCGCGCGGCCGATCGTGGGTCTCCTCAACATCGGCGTCGAGGAGGTCAAGGGCCTCGAGCCGGTGCGCGAGGCCGGCCGCATCCTGCGCGAGGAAAAATTGCCCGACCTCGATTATGTCGGCTTCGTCGAGGGCGACGATATCGGCAAGGGCAAGGTCGACGTCGTCGTTACCGAAGGCTTTGCCGGCAACATCGCCTTGAAGGCGGCCGAGGGCACCGCGCGGCAGATGGGCGAATATATTCGCGCCGCGATGAGCCGTTCGCTCGGCGCCCGCATCGGTTATCTGTTCGCCCGCTCGGCCTTTCGCGAGCTGAAAGAACGCATCGATCCGCGCCGCTCCAATGGCGGCGTATTTCTCGGCCTCAACGGCATCGTCATCAAGAGCCACGGCGGCACCGACGCCGAAGGCTTCGCCGCGGCGATCGGTGTCGGCCACGGCGTGGTGCGCGACGAGCTCTTGGCGAAGATCACCTTTACGCTCGGCCGCCACCAGGATTACCAGCGTCAGGCGCTCGGCGGAGCGGCCTCGTGACGGTGCGCCGCTCGGTCATGCTCGGCTGCGGCAGCTATCTGCCGGACCACGTCCTCACCAACGAGGATTTGGCGCGCAAGGTCGACACCTCCGACGAGTGGATCGTGCAGCGCACCGGCATTCACGAGCGGCGTATCGCCGCGTCGGGTGAACTGACGTCGCAGCTGGCGGTCAATGCGGCCCGCTCGGCGCTCGCCCACGCTCATGTCGACGCGCAAACGATCAACCTCATCGTGCTGGCGACCTCGACGCCCGACAACACCTTCCCGGCAAGCGCGGTGTCGGTGCAGGCCGAGCTTGGCATCACCCACGGCGCCGCGTTCGACCTGCAGGCGGTGTGCTCGGGCTTCGTCTACGGGCTTGCGACCGCGGATGGGCTGTTGAAGTCCGGTGCGTTTTCGCACGCGCTCGTCATCGGCGCTGAAACCTTCTCACGCATTCTCGACTGGACCGACCGCTCGACCTGCGTGCTGTTCGGCGATGGCGCCGGCGCCGTCGTACTTGAGGCGCAGCAGCAGCCCGATTCCCGGGAGGCGCGCGGCATTCTCACGGTGCATCTGCGCTCGGACGGCCGCTACAAATCAAAACTCTATGTCGACGGCGGCCCGTCGTCGACCGGCACGGTCGGCCATCTGCGCATGGAGGGCAGGGAAGTTTTCCGCCACGCCGTGGCGATGATCACCGATGTGGTCGAAGATGCGTTCAAGGCGACCGGCTATACGGCCGAGGATGTCGACTGGTTCATCCCGCATCAGGCCAATAAGCGGATCATCGACGGCTCGGCGCGCAAGCTCGGCATTGCGCCGGCCAAAATCATCACCACGGTGGACCGCCACGGCAACACGTCGGCCGCTTCGATTCCGCTGGCGCTGGCCGATGCACTGGCCGAGCGGCGCGTCAAGCGTGGCGACCTGCTTTTGTTCGAAGCCATGGGCGGCGGTTTCACCTGGGGTGCGGCGCTGGTGCGCTGGTAGCTCGCAGGGTCTCGGACCGGACGAAGAAGACCTGCCGCAGCGGTGGCCGCGCAAGCCCGTTGACCCTGCGGCAACAAGCTTATATCGTTGATAATTCAGGGCGATATCGGCCGCGCGTGGCGCCGGTCGCCGGACCTGGCGGGGCTGGCCATGGCAGGTAAAACGGTAACGCGCGCCGATCTGTGCGAGGCGGTCTATGCGAAAGTCGGTTTGTCGCGCAGCGAATCGGCTGCGCTCGTAGAACTTGTACTGAAGGAGATTACCGACTGTCTGGAGCGCGGCGAAACCGTGAAATTGTCGTCGTTCGGTTCCTTCGTGGTGCGCAAGAAGGGCCAGCGCATCGGCCGCAATCCGAAGACCGGCAGGGAAGTGCCGATCTCGCCGCGCCGCGTCATGGTGTTCAAGCCGTCCGCCATTCTCAAGCAGCGCATCAATTCCAATTCGGGCAGCAAGTCGCCGGCTTCTTAAAGAGGCGGCGCTCGACAGGTGAGGGCAGCCATTGGACAAGGCGCCGGGGGCATTCCGCACCATCAGCGAAGTCGCTGACGAGATCGACGTGCCGCAGCACGTGCTGCGCTTCTGGGAAAGCCGGTTTGCGCAAATCCGGCCGATGAAGCGCGGCGGCGGCCGACGCTTTTACCGACCCGAAGACGTCGACCTTTTGCGCGGCGTGCGCCACCTGCTTTACGGCGAAGGTTATACGATCCGCGGCGTGCAGCGCATCTTGCGCGAGCAGGGCGTCGCTTTCGTGCAGGACGTTTGGCGCGCCGGCGCGCAGCCGCCGCCTCCACTGTCCGACGAGGATCAGGCCGAAGATGAGGGCGACGTGTCGCGCGCGGAAGCTGCGTCAGGCGCGCCGTCAATTTTTGGCTTTGCCGCGCCGCGGGAACGTCCGGACGAGGCGCGGCCGCCGGTCCGCCGCGAGCCGAGCTTTGCGCCGCCGGACGCCGGCAAGCCAAAGCCCGCGGCACTTTCGGGCGAGCAGCGCCGCCAATTGCACGCCGCGCTGGACGACCTCGTCGCCTGCCGCGGTTTGCTGCAGGCGGCGCTTGCCGACGAGGACTCGGCAAACGGTGACTTTGCGAATGGCGGCGGGGCATGACGGCGGCGCTGCCGCTGTGCCGTTACGCTTCGGCCAGCCGATTGGCACCATAGCGCCACGTAGCCTTGTCGCGATCATGCGCCGGCAGATGGCCTGCGATCAGCGTGCGAATGTCGGCGTGCGTCGCGATCGTCATTACCTTTGGGCTGACAAGCGGACGCGCGAGACGACGTGACGATTCAAATTATGGCCCTCGTGGCTTCGCGTCGCGCCTTGCCGGATCTTGACTGTTGGGTCGCACCATGCGTGAGCGCCGGTCTTGCAGGCGCTGTTCAACATGCCGCCCATGCCAAGCAACACGGCCATCGCCATAAGGGCAAGCATTACGGGGAAGCGGTGTTTCATGATGTGACCTCGCGACTGCGGGCCCCCGAACCCACCCCAATGTCTGCGGACTCTCATAAGTCCAAGCTGAATGCGCGATGAACGCCGACGGAACTACGGCAAGCGCTTGCCGGCGAAGCAGCAAGCGCCGCCGTTCTGCAATGATGCGGCGCGCAGATGGCGTTTACTGGTGGTTGGCTCCCACCGAAAAATAGGCACGAACGGTGCCGTATTCGGTCTGCTTGCGGACGTCGGTCGTGACGTAGGCTCGCGCCCTGGTGGTCCCGGCGGCGGCTGGGTTGCCGTTGAGTGCGCGCCAGTTGACGCCGCCACCGGCTTCGGCGCGCGCCCAACCGCCGATTTTCATGCAAAGGTCGGTGCCCGGCACGGAGCGAAAACCGGCGCCGTAAGCGCTGCAATTTTTAGCGTGACCCGCCGGCTTGCCTTTGGCGTGCTGTTCGGCTGCACACGCCGCGCCAACGGCTAGCAGGGCAGCCGCTACTGCGATGAGCAGAGTTTGTAAACGCTTCATGGCCCCCAATCCTGCTTCCATGCGGCTGGATGTTATCGGATCGGCCGAGCGGATGCAAAACGCAGTCGAGCGGAAAACCAGCCGCCGCATGTCGCACAGCGATCCAAGTCGACCAGCCGGTGCCGATGTTGGCAATCGGAATGCAGCACGGTTTTCCTCAAGAGCGTTCGGCGGCTTGTCCGTTCCTCGAGGCCAGCGCAGGCGTCGCTATTCGGAAATTGCCGTGGCGGAACTCGCGTCAAACGGCACATTGTCGTGGCGTTTCGCGGCGTCGGTCGGACAACGGCACGCGGCTGTGTCGCGGCGCTGACAGCCGCGCGGATCACTGGCGAAGTGCTAGAGTCCGTTATGTGTGCCGTCTTTCGTGGCCGTTGTCATGGTGTTTGCCGCGAGCGGCTGCAAACCGGGCGGAATGTTCGTACTAATTTAATTTTCAAGGCGTCCTAATAGGCGAATCGATGCGGCGCTCTCAGGAAGTCCTTTGGCGATGCCCACCGATCTGCAAGCTACGGCGA
>JASHSE010000307.1 GCA_030036975.1 Xanthobacteraceae bacterium
ATGAAATCGAACGGCAGTTTCTTGTAAAGCGTCGCGTCGATCGTATCCTTTGCGCCCGCCAGGCTTAGCGTGCCGCCATCGGGCCGGGCATTGACCACCTCTTCGGTCGCGACACTGCCGCCGGCGCCTGGACGGTTATCGACGACGACCGATTGGCCCAATCTTTGCTCCAGCGACTGCGCGATCAGCCACGCGGCAATATCGCCAAACCCGCCTGGCGGGAAACCCACCACGATATGGATGGGCCGCGGAGTAAACGTATCCGCTCTTACAGCAAATGGACCGATGGGCAATGCCGCTGCCCCGCCGAAAGCAACAAAAACTTGCGGCGACGGAGGTTCATACAGAATCCGAGCAATATTGGTTCGTCATTCCGGGGTCGAGCGAAGCGAGGAACCCGGAATCCATAACCCCGGCGCAGGGCTTATGGATTCCGGGTTCGCCGCTTCGCGGCGCCCCGGAATGACGAAGAATCATAGTCATGACGCTGCGCGCGAAAAGACCGGTTTCGCGACACCCTTTGGCCGCGCACTCCCGCTAGGAGGCGGAGCGGCGCGACCGGCCCCGACCTGTGCAGGGTGATTTCGATGGACGGATGGGCTTGTTCGAACGCGATGCGCGGCAGCGCCGTTGCCTCGTCATGCTGGCCGAGGCGATGGCGCGCTGAATGGCCGGTCCGCAAGCGCCGGAAGCGGCGACGGACCTCGTGCGCCGCATCGTCGAGCGCTTGCAGGCCGCGGCCGGCGCGGCGAGCGCGGCCGAGGTTTTCGTCAAGGCGGGCCATACCGACCAGGCGCTCGCGCTGTTGCGCGATATCGAGGCGCCGCTCTACGAGGTGACGACGTTGCTCAACGCCGCAAGCATTTTGCGCGGCGATCACGCAGCGTAGACGGTTCGATTCGATAAACCAATTGCGCTCGTCTAAAATCATCATGCTGCTAATCCTACTGCGTCAAAAGTTTGGACAGCCTATCGAGATGCTGCCGGAAACGTAGTGCTCGTGAACGTGCCCTCTCTCCTTGCGGGAGAGGGCGACGCAAGCCGCGCAACAAACTCGGCTCAGTGAGGGGTTGCGGCCGAGGCCCCTCACCCACTTTTGTTGTTGAACTGCCGCGTAGCCCTGTCCCGCAGGGGGAGAGGGCAGGTCCATGAGCGCCGTGTTTCCGGCAGCATCTTGATGGGCAATCCGAACTTTTGACGCAGTAAGATATGCAAATTCAAGATGTTCTGCTTGCGCTCCGGCGTCCACAACATCTTGTCTTCAGAGCCCCAGAATTCTTCAGATCGCGCCGTATCTCCTCGAGATCCGCCATGGTCAAACGGGTAATCGGCAGAGCGTCCATGCCACGACCTCAATGTGCCGGCGCGAGTACAACAACGGGCAGCGCGGACGCATTATATACATCGATGCACGAACTTCATAAGATCGACGATTTGCAAAGTCTGATATTGTCTGAGCAAGTCGCACCTGTGCAGGGGGAACCGCCATGCGTCTCGGAATTTTCATGATGCCGGTCCATCCGCCGGAGCGCTCGTTCACCGCGACGCTCACCGAGGACGAGGAGAAGGCGCTTTACGCCGATCACCTCAGCTTCGACGAGATGTGGCTCGGCGAGCATTTTTCGGCGGCGAGCGAGCCGATCCCGTCGCCGCTGATGTTCATGGCGAGCCTGTTGCCGCGCACCAGCAACCTGAAATTCGGCACCGCGGTGATTTGTCTGCCGAGCCACGACCCGGTGCAGGTCGCCGCAGAGGTCGCGCAGTTCGACCACATGAGCCGCGGCCGCTTCATGCTCGGCATCGGGCCGGGCGGGCTGTTGTCCGATTTCGAGTTGTTCGGCAATGCCGACCGCAACGTGCGCGCGCGAAAGACCATGGAAGCGATCGGCATGATCGAGCGCATCTGGGCGCAGGATGCGCCATACGATCTGCATGGCGAATTCTGGAACGTGCAGCTTACGGACGCCATCATCCCGGCGCTCGGCATCGGCACCATGCCAAAACCGTTCCAGAAGCCGGGGCCGCCGATCTCGATGTCGGTGTCGAACCGCAATTCGCCGACCGCGCGCGTCGCCGGGCACCGCGGCTGGGGCATCATCTCGGGCAACAACATGCCGGGTAATGCGGTGGCGGCCCATTGGCGCGTTTATAGCGCCGCGTGCGCCGAAGCCGGCCGGCCGGCGCGCGGCGACAACTGGCGGGTGGCGCGCAACGTCATGGTGGCGCCGAGCGACGCCGCCGCGCATGACCGCATCTTCAGCGCGCAGGGATCGAACCGCTATTTCTTTACCTACATGCGCGAAGTGCTGGGCCGCGTCGGCCTGCTCTCGGTCATGAAGCCCGATCCGGACATGCCGGACGAAGCCGCGACCGTCGAGGTCATCACCGAAGCTTGCACCATCTATGGCTCGCCGAAAACGTTTCTCGACAAGCTCATCGCGTTGCGCGACGCCGCCGGTCCGTTCGGCACGCTGTTGATGACCGGGCTCGATTGGAGCGGCCCGAACCGCGACTGGGAGCGCCAATCGATGCGGCTTCTGGCGCAAGAGGTCATGCCGAAATTCCGCCAGCACGCGCTGGCGCAGGCCGCGGAATAGTCCCGCGCCACTGAACTATGTCCTTACCCTGAGGCGCGAACATGACGCGCAACGATACCGACGTGCTGATTGCCGGGGGCGGCTTCGCCGGCCTGAC
>JASHSE010000308.1 GCA_030036975.1 Xanthobacteraceae bacterium
ATCGGCCCCTGCTGGTAGGCGTGGCCCATGAACTCCCAGCGGTCGGAGCGCGCTTGCTGGGCGACGCGCTTATAGTCTTCGCAGACCCGGGCGTTGATCGCCAGCGTCGGCCGGATGTTTTGGCGCTTGAACAGCTCGAAGAAACGCCAGACGCCGACCCGCATGCCGTATTCGTGCCAACTCCAGTTCGGCACGTCGGGTAGTATGGTTTGTCCGGTCGGGGGCGCCAGGACCTGCCGCGCCATCGGCTTGGCGATGTCCCAGACTTCGAGATTGACGATGGTCCAGAACACGACGCGCGCATTGCCCGGCAATTTGAGCGGCGGCCGGTCGACGATAGCCGAAAAATCGGCGCGCTCGCGCGGCAGCAGCGGCTTGCTCGCGGTTTTTCCGGCGCTTTTGCGCTTTTTCATCGTCTTAGCCTCGTTTGCCGAACAATCCGGCGCCTGCCGGCATTTGTCGTGCCGACCATACGGCGAGGCCAGGGCCGCGACAACGCCGGGCGCTTTGTGGCGCGACGTGGCGGTTGCGATCACAAGGCCGTTAGCGCTGCTGAAGCCGCATTGCAGTTCGCGGCGAATGGAGCATCTATGGAACCAGGCGGGCGGGGGCCTGATTATCTTCCCAGCCAAAGATTCGATTGCGGTTCGTTGATCTCGCGTCACTTCCCGGATTTTGCGATGCCACGCTCTTCCGCCTCCCGGCGTATTCGGCTGTCCGAATCGGAAGGTCCGGTGCCGGACTCAGGCAGCGTCGCAGCGCACGCCGCCGAAGCGGTACCCGACGACCCGGGATACTTCTGGCGCGAAGCCTTCCGAACGGTGCGCGGCGAAACCGAGCGGCGCGCCGCGCCTTTGTCGACCGAGGACCAGGTGGTCCAGTCGATGCCGGACGCCAGTCCAACGAAGTGGCATCGCGCCCACGTCACCTGGTTTTTCGAAGAATTTTTGCTGCGGCGCTTTGCGCCCGGCTACAAGCCGTTCGACGGCCGCTTCGGCTATCTGTTCAATTCCTATTATGTCGCGGCCGGCCCGCGCCATGCGCGCCCGCAACGCGGTCTGATCACGCGGCCGGGCGCCGCCGAAGTGACGGCTTATCGCGCCCATGTCGACCGCGCGATCACGACACTGATCGAAACCACCAACGATTTTGCTGCACTCGCGCCGATCATCGAGATCGGCCTGCATCACGAGCAGCAGCATCAGGAGTTGTTGCTCACCGACATCCTGCACGCATTTTCGCTCAACGCGACGCATCCGGCTTACGACCCGCACTGGCAATGGCCGGACAGCAAAGAGGCGAGCGCCGCCGCTTCCGTGCCGATCGCCGGCATTCATCGTATCGGCCACGACGGCGACGGCTTTTGCTTCGACAACGAACGGCCGGCGCACGAGGTGTTGCTGGCTCCGGTGCGGCTGTCGCGCACGCTCGTGAGCAACGGCGAATGGCTCGAATTCATGGCCGACGGCGGCTACACGACGCCGACGCTGTGGCTGTCGGACGGTTTCGCCGCGGTTGAGGCGCAGGGTTGGAGCGCGCCTGGCCATTGGCGGCAGATCGACGGCGGGTGGTTTTCGATGACGCTCGGCGGCCTGCGCCGCGTCGATCCGGCAGCGCCGGTGTGCCACGTCAGCTATTACGAGGCCGACGCGTTCGCGCGCTGGGCCGGCAAGCACTTGCCGAGCGAGGCCGAGTGGGAAGTCGCGGCGCGCGCCGGCGCGCTGGCTGACGCCTTCGGCGTTGTCTGGCAATGGACGCGCAGCGCTTATTCGCCGTATCCGGGCTATCGCGCCTGCGAGGGCGCGCTCGGCGAGTACAATGGCAAGTTCATGGTCAACCAGATGGTGCTGCGCGGTTCGTCGCTGGCGACACCGGCCGGCCATTCGCGGGTAAGCTACCGCAATTTCTTTTATCCGACCGCGCGCTGGCAGTTCAGCGGCCTGCGCCTTGCGCAATTCGACAATTGAGTGATCTCATGAATATCCGCAGCGTGTTTCAAGCCGCGCATCCGGTCGAAACGCACGATTCGTTTGCCGCCGACGTAATCGCCGGCCTCACCGCGCAGCCAAAGAACCTGCCGCCGAAATATTTTTACGATCTTGCCGGCTCGGCTCTGTTCGAGCGCATCACCGAGCTGCCGGAATATTATCCGACGCGCTGCGAGATCGCCATTTTGCGCGACCATGCGGCAGCGATCGCCGCGATGTTTCCGCCCGGCGCTGCGCTGATCGAGTTCGGCAGCGGGTCGAGCCGCAAGGCGCGTATTCTGCTCGACGCCGCGGCAACCGTGGCGGCCTACGTGCCGGTCGATATTTCGGGCGACTTTTTGCAGCAGGAGTTAGTGCAGCTCGAGCGCGACCTGCCGCATCTTGTCGTGGCCCCGCTGGTTGCGGACTTCACCAAGCCGTTCGCAGTTCCGGACGAACTCGCGGCGCTGCCGCGCGTCGGCTTCTTTCCCGGTTCCACCATCGGCAATTTCGAGCCGGCCGAGGCCGGCGCATTTTTGCGCCATACCAGCGATATGCTCGGCGCGGCCGGGTTGCTTCTGGTCGGCCTCGATCTGGTCAAGGACGAGGCTACCCTCTATCGCGCTTATAACGACGCAGCGGGCGTGACGGCGAAATTCAATCTCAACCTGTTGGCGCGGACCAATCGCGAGCTCGGCGCCGATTTCGACCTCTCGGCGTTCGAACATCGCGCCTTCTACAATGCCGCGCAAAGGCGCATCGAGATGCATCTCGTCAGCATGAAGCGGCAAAGGGTGCGGATAAACGGCATCGACATCGGCTTCGGCCGCGGCGAAACCATTCACACCGAGAACAGCTACAAATATACGGTCGAATCGTTCCTGACGCTGGCCCGCAACGCCGGCTGGACGCCGGCCAAGGTTTTCAGCGACGGCCTATTTGCCGTGCACGCGCTCATGAATTTACGATCAGGAATTCAGCAATCAGGTCCGCAATAACTCCTGATCCCTGACCTCCTGATCCCCGACCTCCTGATCCCGATGCCTGTCTGCGAAGCCGATCCGTGGCGCCTGCAATATTTCACCCACGTCAAGACCGCGGCCAATATCCCAACCGAGGATGGCGACGCCTGGCAATGGTATCCGGCGCAACGCTGGGTCTATGACAAGCTCGCAGTTGCGCTCAGCCAAAAACTCGAAGCTGCGCCACATGGCGTCGTCCCGCCGCGCTTTCCGGTGTTTTCCAAGCCGATCGTGAACCTCAAGGGCATGGGCGTGGGCAGCCGCGTGCTGCATTCGGCCGCCGATTATGAACGGCACTACGCGCCCGGCCATTTCTGGATGCCGCTGCTCGATGGCCGCCATTTGTCGTCCGACGTCGCGGTGGTCGCCGGCGAGCCGCGCTGGTGGCGCCACGTCACCGGCAAGCCGGCGGGCGAGGGCACCTTCGATTATTGGATCGTGCATGCCGAGCGGGATGCGGACATCGAGGATCGGTGCGGCGCGTGGATCAAGAGGGAGCTTGCCGGCTACACCGGCATGCTCAACATCGAAACCATCGGCGGCACCGTCATCGAGGTGCATTTGCGCTTTGCCGATCAATGGCCGGATCTGTACGGCCCGGGCTGGGTCGAGGCGCTGGTCGGCCTCTACGAGCGCGGCGACTGGGATTTTTGCGACGACGAGCCGAGTGAAGGCTATAGCGTCGTGCTGTTCGGGCCGAACGGCCGCGCCTACCGGCATCCGCCGCCGGCACTCGTCGACGATGTCAAGCGCACCCCCGGCGTCACCAGCGTGCAGATCACGTTCCACGAAGACCGCGCGCCCGAGCGCCACGCCATGCCGCCCGGCGGTTTTCGGCTCGCCATTGTCAACGGTTTCGATCTGCGCGCCGCGCTTGCCGCCCGCGAGCGGCTAAGGGAATATTTTCTGGGAAGCGGCGGCACACTATAGTCCGGCAATGACGGGAATAGGTTTCAGCGCGGGTAGTCGCCTCTTTGCTGCGGCAGCACTGGCGATCATCGCGGCGGCGCCGGCGCGCGCTGCCGAGCCGGTGCGGATCGGCATCGGCTTCGGCCTTGCGTTTTTGCCGACGTACATCTGTGAAGACCAAAAGCTCGTCGAAAAATACGCCAAGGACCTGCATGTCGACGTGAAAGTGTCCTATCAGCGCTTCCTCGGCGCCGGACCGATGCAGGAGGCGCTCGTTGCGCGCACGATCGACATGGCGCCATTCGGCACGGCGCCGCTGCTGGCCGCCTGGCAGAACGGCAAGGGCACGTCGCGGCAAATTCTCGTGGTTTCCGGGTTGACGACGCTGCCGTTGACCTTGGTGAGCAATCGGCCGCAGCTGCGCTCTCTGCTTGATGTGCGCCCCACAGACCGCATCGCGGTGCCGACGCTGACCGCGCCGCAAACTTATCTACTGCGGATGCAGTCGGAGAAAAGTTTTGGCGCAGTAGACCGCCTGCAGAACCAGATCGCAGCGCTGCCGCCTGGCGACGGCATCGCGGCTCTGATCTCAGGCACAGACGATATCGCGGCCTATTTCGCCTCGCCGCCGTTCACCGAAATCGCTCTCAAAGACTCGAAAATTCACCGTGTGCTCGGCTCAGAGGACGTCGTCGGCGGCAAGGCGTCGCTCCTCGTCCTGGCGGCGACCAAGGGCTACATTGATGCGCACGCCAAGATCATCGAAGCGGCCGGCAAGGCCATGGACGAGGCCGCGCGCCTCATCCGCGACGATCCGAACCGGGCCGCGCGCATTTATTTGGCACATGAGCCGTCGAAGGCGCTGGATGCTCCGGCCGTCGCGGCAGTGCTCAAGGACAATAGCGATGAGTTCGGCAGTGCGGTGCAGGGCATCCAGTTTTTTGCCGACTTCATGGCCCGGCACGACGAATTGAAAATGCCGCCGAAGACCTGGCGGGACGTGGTCGCGCCGGCGCTGATCCATTCGCCGAGCAGTTGAGCGCTAAGATCAACGTCATTGCGAGTTGGGGACCGGTCTTCGGCCGATCCTGTTCGATGAAAGTGTCGGCCGATGAAGAGGTTACGACCGCCGAGGCCGCCCACTTTCTTCCTCGGAGCCCGCAGGCCGTACGCAGGCGCCTTTTCGCGCGCCTGCACCGCCGCTAGCATGCTGGCGGTGACCTTACCCGATTGCCCCGTGAGGCAGCATTTTGCGAGAACGCCATGGCCGACCGGACCGTTAACGTCATCACCATCTGCGGCAGCCTGCGCAAGGGCTCCTACAATCGCATCGTCATGAACGCGCTGCCGGGCCTGGCACCCGAGGGCATGCAGATCAAGGAAGCGCCGCCATTTTCCGAGTTTCCGCTCTACAACGCCGACATCCAGAACGCGACGGGCTTCCCGGCGCCAGTGCAAACGCTGGCCAACGCGATCCGCGCCGCCGACGGCGTGATCTTCGTCACGCCGGAATACAATTTCGGCATTCCGGGGCCGCTGAAGAACGCTATCGACTGGGTGTCGCGGGTGCCGAACCAGCCGTTCGCCGGCAAGCCAATCGCGCTGCAGTCGGCCTCGCCCGGCCCGCTCGGCGGTGGCCGCGTGCAATACGACTTGCGCCGCTCCATGGTGTTTCTCGATGCGTTCACGCTGAACAAGCCGGAAATCTTCATTGGCAATTGTGCCCAGCGGCTCGACGATAAGACCGGAAAAATTACCGACGAGCAGACCATCGGCTTCATCAGGCAGCAGCTCGCCGCCTTCGCCAACTTCATCGCCGCGCATGGCCCTAAGGGCTAAGGTCATTCGTCATTCCGGGGCCGGGCGACCCGCCTTCGCTCGCGCTCCGAGCTACGGTGGGTTATGAGTCCGCCAAAGCGCGGAGCGCGTGGGCGGAAGCGAGGAACCCGGAATCCATAAGCCCAGCGCTTGTGGCTATGGATTCCGGGTTCGCCGCTGCGCGGCGCCCCGGAATGACGACAGAAGCAGAGGGAATGGACGTGTCAGACAATCAGCTCAACGTGCTCGTGGTGTGCGGCAGCCTGCGGCAAAACTCCTACAATGCGGCGCTGGCGCGCACGCTGCCGTCGCTGGCGCCGCCTGGCCTGGCGCTCAAGGCCGGACCGCCCTGGCACACAATGCCAATCTACAATCACGACATTCCGGACGTTCCGGCCGAAGCCGTGGCGTGGGCCGATGCCATCCGCGGCGCCGACGGCGTCATCATCGTCTCGCCGGAATACAATTGGAGCATTCCCGGCGGGCTCAAGAACGCCATCGACTGGGTGTCGCGCATGAAGGACGTGCCGTTCAAGGAGAAACCGGTGGCCATACAGTCCTGCGCCACCGGCGTGCTCGGCGGCGCCCGCATGCAATACCACCTGCGGCAGTCCCTGACCTCGATCGACGCCTTCCTGTTCGGCAAGCCCGAGGTGCTGGTCACGTTCGCGGCAAAGAAATTCGATGAGAAAACCCTGGCGCTGACCGATCAGCCGACCATCGACGACGTCAAGCAGCAGCTCGCGGCGTTCGAGAAATTCGTCCGCCGCCTGAATGGGAGAAAGTGAGAACCTCACCTACGCTCGTTCCCGCGAAAGCGGGAACCCAGCTAAGAAACTTGAGTCCTCGCGCAAGCCGCTCCTGGATTCCCGCTTGCGCGGGAATGAGCGGAGGAGATGACGTGTGAACAGATTGGACAATCGCGTCGCGCTGCTCACCGGCGGCGCCAAGGGCATCGGCCGCCATTATGCGCAGGCGTTGGCGCGCGAGGGCGCGCGGCTGATGATCGCCGACTTAGCCGACGGCAGCGAACTCGCCGAAACCATCGCGCGCGAGCGCGGCGCCAATTCGGTGGCGAGCGCGGTCGCCGACGTGAGCGATGAGGGCGCCGTCAAGGCGCTGGTGGCGCAAACCGTCGAGCGCTTCGGCAAGATCGACATTCTGGTCAACAACGCCGCGCTATTCGCGCCGCTCGCCGAGCAGAAGGTCACCGCGATCGACACGGATCTGTGGGACCGCGTCATGGCGATCAACATCCGCGGCGTGTTTCTCATGACCAAGCACGTCGCGCCGCACATGATCGCGCAGAAATACGGAAAAATCATCAATATCAGCTCGGGCACGGTGGCGCGCGGCATTCCCAACTTCGCCCATTACGTGACCTCGAAGGGCGCCGTCACCGCGTTCACCCGCGCGGTGTCGCGTGAGCTCGGCGAGCACAACATCTGCGTCAACAATCTGGCGCCCGGCTTTACGCTCTCCGACAGCGTCGTCAGCGAGAACCCCGGCCATCTCGATCACTCGCGCGCGCCCTCTATCGTGCGCCGCGCCATCAAGCGCGACGAATACCCCGAGGATCTTTTGGGCGCGCTCGTCTTTCTCGCCTGCGCCGACAGCGATTTCGTCACCGGCCAGACCATCGCGGTCGACGGCGGGGCGACGAATACGTAAGC
>JASHSE010000309.1 GCA_030036975.1 Xanthobacteraceae bacterium
CCGCAATCGGCAGCGCCGCAAACACGCGCTCGGGATAGCTCGCCGCCCATTGCAGCACCTGCATGCCGCCCATGGAGCCGCCGGTGACCGCGAAAACCGACTCGACGCCGAGATGATCGAGCAGCATCGCCTGGGCGCGCACCATGTCGCGCACGGTGATGACGGGAAAATCGAGGCCCCACGGCATTCCGGTCGCCGGATTGGTCGAGGCCGGCCCGGACGAGCCCATGCAGCCGCCGACCACGTTCGGGCAGATCACGAAATAGCGCTCGGTGTCGATCGGCCGCCCCGGCCCGACCATGGTCTCCCACCAGCCGGGCTTCCCGGTGACCGGATGCGTGCTGGCGGCGTGCTGGTCGCCGGTGAGCGCGTGGCAGATGAGGACGGCGTTGCTGCGCTGCGCGTTGAGCGCGCCGTAAGTCTGGTAGGCGATCTGCAACTGGCTGAATTCGATTCCGGCATCGAGCCGCAGCGGTCTGTTCGGCGCAAAGCGCACCACCGGCGAATGCGGCAGGTCCGCTTCGCGCCTGCGGTCGGCAAGATCGAACGTGGCGCTCAATTCGGCCATGCCATCTCCCGGCGGGTGGCCGCCGCGCGCTGCGGCGGTCAAAGGGCCGTAAATAGGCCGCCCCCTGCCGGTGTCAACGTTTTCTTTGATTTCTCTTTGCTTTCGGCCGCTGCGGCACCTATCAATCGAGCCGCATCCGCCGGCCAAGCCCCGATCGAAGCCATGCCCAAGCCGCCGCGTTCCCCGCAACCCTCGCTCGCCGATCTGCGCCGCGAAATCGATCGCATCGACGAGACGATGCACGCGCTCCTGATCGAGCGCGGCGAGATCATCGACCGCCTGATCGCGGCGAAGCAGACGCAGGAGAGCGGCTCCGCGTTTCGGCCGGCGCGCGAGGCCGACATGATGCGCCGCCTGGTCGAGCGCCATCGCGGCAACCTGCCGCTCGATACCGCCGAGAGCATTTGGCGCGTCATCATCTCGACTTTCACTTACGTGCAGGCGCCGTTTGCGGTGCATGCCGATCTCTCCGCCGGCGACGCCGCGATGCGCGATTCGGCGCGCTTCCATTTCGGCTTCACCGTGCCGTTCGTGCCCCATATGGGCGCCGCCAGCGTGGTCGCCGCGGTCACCGAATCCAAGGGCGACCTCGGCCTCGTGCCGGCCTTCGCCATCGCCGGCGCCGGACCGTGGTGGGCGGCGCTCGAATTCGACACCGCGCCGAAAATCATCGCCCGGCTGCCGTTCGTCGAGCGGGCCGATCATCCGGCGGCCATGCCGGTGTTCGTTGTGTCCCGCGCCGCCGCCGACGCCATGGTGACCGAGACCGAGACGTGGAGCATGCGGGTGTCCGGCTGGCGCGCGGCCTCGGCCGGCGCGGTGGCGGCGACCGCGGAGGTCATCGCGGTGCCGGACCGGGCATTCGATGGCGCCGGGCTCCTGGTTTCCGTCCAGCGCGGCGGCATCGATGCAGTGCGCAAGGCGCTGATCGGCATCGGCGCTTCGATCCGCTCCGCGGCCCTCGTCGGCAGTCACGCGACCCGCTATACGGTGCGCTGATAATTGTCCGCCGCTTCGTTGTCAGGCGGAAGAAGGAAAGAGAAATGTCCGCAACGCGTCCAAGGCCGCGGCCCGGCGTGCTCGACATCGCGCCTTACGTCCCCGGCAAAAGCAGCGCGCCGGGCGTCGCCAAGGTGTTCAAGCTGTCGTCGAACGAGACGCCGCTTGGGCCGAGTCCGCACGCCATCGCGGCCTATGAGGCGGTCGGCGCCCATCTGGAGGATTATCCGGACGGCTCGGCCAGCGATCTGCGCCAGGCGATCGGACGCGCCTTCGGCCTCGATCCCGACCGTATCGTGTGCGGCGCCGGCTCCGACGACCTGTTGAATTTGCTGGCGCGCACCTATTTGGCCGACGGCGACGAGGCGGTCCACACTACCCACGGCTTTCTCGTCTATCCGATCGCAACGCTCGGCGCCGGCGCGCGCCCGGTCGTGGCGCCGGAGACCGACTACACGGCCGACGTCGACGCCATTTTCCGCGCGGTCACGAAGCGGACGAAGGTGGTGTTCCTCGCCAATCCCAACAATCCGACCGGCACTTGCCTGTCGTTCGACGAGGTCAAACGGCTGCATCGCGGCCTGCCGCCGCACGTGCTGTTCGTCATCGACGCGGCCTATGCGGAGTACGTCAGGCGCAACGATTATGAATCCGGCATCGAGCTCGTCGCGACCAGCGATAACGTGGTCATGACGCGCACGTTCTCGAAGATTTACGGCCTCGCCGCGCTGCGGCTCGGCTGGATGTTCGGCCCGGCGCACGTGGTCGACGCCGTCAACCGCATCCGCGGGCCCTTCAACGTCAATAGCGCCGCGATCGCCGCCGGCATCGCCGCCATCGAGGATATCGCGCACCAGGAATACGCACGCGAGCACAATACGCGCTGGCTCGCCTGGCTTTATCAGGAGATCAGCAAGCTCGGCCTGAAGGTGACGCCGAGCGTCGCCAATTTTCTGTTGATCCACTTTCCAGAAAGCAAAGGCCGCACCGCCAAGGACGCGGACGCCTTTCTCACCGCGCGCGGGCTCATTCTGCGCTACGTCGCCGCCTACAAGCTGCCGAACGCCTTGCGCCTGAGCGTCGGCACCGAGGAGGCCAACCGGCTCGTGGTCGCGGCGCTGAAGGAATTTTTGAGCAAGTCATGACGCCGCAATTCAAACGACTGGCGCTGATCGGGGTCGGCCTCATCGGCTCGTCGATCGCGCGCGCCACGCGCGCCCTCGACGTCGTCGAAGAGATCGTCGTCACGTCGCGGTCCGAACCCACACGGCAGCGCGCCGCCGAACTCGGCTTGGCCGACCGCGTTACCAAGACCGCTGCCGAAGCCGTTGTCGGCGCCGATCTCGTCATCGTTTGCGTGCCGATCGGCGCCTGCGCGGCGGTGGCGCAGGAGATTGGCCCCAAGCTCAAGCAAGGCGCGATCGTGTCCGACGTCGGTTCAGTGAAATCGGCGATTGTGCGCGATATGGCGCCGCATATGCCGGCCGGCGTGCACTTCATTCCCGGGCATCCGGTCGCCGGCACCGAACATTCCGGTCCCGATGCCGGCTTTGCCGAATTGTTCGTCAATAGCTGGTGCATCCTCACGCCAGGAAAGGACGCCGACAGCGGCGCCGTCGAGCGGCTGGCGCAATTCTGGAAAACGTTCGGCGCCAGCGTCGAGATCATGTCGCCGGAGCACCACGATCTGGTGCTGGCCGTCACCAGTCACGTGCCCCATCTGATCGCCTACAACATTGTCGGCACGGCGTTCGATCTGCGGCACGTGACTGAATCGGAAGTCCTCAAATATTCGGCCGGCGGCTTTCGCGATTTTACCCGCATCGCCGCCTCCGACCCGACCATGTGGCGCGACATTTTCCTGAACAACAAAGACGCCGTGCTCGAAGTTTTGGGTCGCTTCCACGAAGATCTCGCAACGCTCACGCGCGCCATCCGGCGCGGCGACGGCGCCACCTTGTTCGAGCTGTTTGCCGAGCGTCGCGCCATCCGGCGCGGCATGGTGGCGTTGAATCGCGATGCGCCTGCGCCCAATTTTCAGCGTACGGCATCCGAAACGCCGGAGCCGCCGCTGCCGCGGCCCTACGCGGCGTCAGGCGACGATTAGGTTTGGCCGCGCGCCCTCACGGCCAGCGCCTCGTTGGCGGTGCCGCGCAGCATCGCCAGCGTGAATGGTTTGGCGATGACGTCGTGAATGATGGCGTCGAGGCCTTGGGCGCGCTCGCGCTGATCGGCAAACCCGGTCATCAGCAAAATGGTCAGGTCCGGGAAATCGCGCGCCGTGGCGAGCGCCAGCGCGATGCCGTCCATCACCGGCATGCGCACGTCGGTGAGCAAAAGGTCGAAACGGCCCTGCTCGCGCGTGAGCAGATCGAGCGCTTCGGCGCCGTCGCGCGTCGCTTTGACGTCGTGGCCGTCGCCGGTGAGCGCCCGCGCACACATGGCGCGCAAGGAGTCTTCATCTTCGGCGAGCAGGACGCGGGCCATGGCGTTTAGCGCGGCTCGGCGACGATGTCGCGGCGGTTGATGAAGCGAACCAGCACGTCGGCGGCCTCGGGCGGCGGCGAAGCAAGCCGGGTGCGGAAAGCGACCGCCTGATATGGCGCGAGCGTGGCGCGCGGCGACGACGCGGTCCACGAATAGATTTCCTGCCTGGCGGCGTTGCGCACGGCAAGTTTGAGACGCGGCACCTCGGCGACCGCGCTGGTACGGTTGACGATGGCACCCTGCACCACCAGGATCGGCACGCCCTCGTGCTGCTCGGTGCTGGTCGTCACCGCGTCGAACACGAGCCCGCGCAGATTCACCGGCAAGCCGATCAGGGCATAGAACGAGGCGGTCTGCGGCAGCAGCCGCACGATGTCGCGGCGCCAACCGACAATGACCGCGTCGACGACGAGCAGCGCCAGAATCGTGGTTTGCAGACGGGTCAGCGACCATATGCGCCGCCTGCCCTTGGTGCCGCGCCGCGAGAAGCGCGCCGCGTAGCTTTCCACGTCGTTCTGTGCCGGGCGGACGGCCTGCTGCGCCGGTTGAGCCGCCTCGACGTCGATCGGCGGCCGTCCGGCGTCGAGATCGACGGGGGCGATCGACGGCGCCGCGACCGTAGGCGGGCCGCTGCCTTCGGCCGCAGGCTCGAGCGCCTCGGCGACCTGCGCATCGGCTTCTTGGTCGAACTCCACAGCGGCCGATTGGACCGGCCAGTCGGATGGGTTTATGGCGTCGGCCCGAGCACCGGCGGACGCGGCTGCAGGGTGGTACAGATCAGCCGGAGCTTCTGCGATGTCTTGGGGCTTCGGCGGCCCGAGCGCCGCGGCGGCCGCGAGCAACTTGTCGGCGCGGCTTGGTTCCGCGTGCCAGACCGTGCGGCAGCGCACGCAGCGGACTTGCCGGCCGTTCGGCTCCAGCACTGCCGGATCGACATCGTACGACGAGGCGCAGGACGGGCAGACGATGAGCATCGGCGAATCAGGGCCCGGCGGCTGTTTGGGCGAGCCTTAGCACCCGATCCGTTAACGGATTGGAAACCACGGGCTGGGCCGGCAGCCAGGCCGCTGCCCGCCCGGCGCCGTCATTGCGGTGTTAAAGTCCGCTGCACGGGCGAATCGGGCGGCGCCGGCGCGGGCCTGGCAGCGGTTCGAGGTTTGGAGGGACGGCGTGATCGTATTCGAGAATGTCGGCCTGCGCTATGGGCTCGGCACCGAGGTGCTGCGCGACCTCACCTTCCGCATCGAGGGCCACTCGTTCCAGTTCCTCACCGGCCCGTCCGGCGCCGGCAAGACGTCGCTGCTGCGCCTGTTGTTCCTGTCACTGCGTCCGACCCGCGGCCTGATCACGATGTTCAATGAAGACACCGCGACCTTGAGCAAGGACGGCCGTGCCACGCTGCGCCGGCGCATCGGCATCGTGTTTCAGGATTTTCGGCTGCTCGACCATATGACGACCTACGAGAACGTGGCGCTGCCGCTGCGCGTGCTCGGCCGCGACGAAGCGACGTATCGGGGCGAAGTGGTCGAGCTGTTGCGCTGGGTCGGGCTCGGCGAGCGGATCGACGCCTTCCCGCCGATCCTGTCCGGCGGCGAAAAGCAGCGCGCCGCCATCGCGCGCGCGGTGATCGCGCGGCCACAGCTTCTGCTCGCCGACGAGCCGACCGGCAATGTCGACCCTGTTCTCGGTCAGCGCCTGCTGCGGCTGTTCATCGAGCTCAACAAATCGGGCACGTCGGTCGTCATCGCCACCCACGATATCGCGCTGATGGACGAATACGACGCCCGCCGGCTGGTCCTGCACGAGGGACGGTTGCATGTCTACGACTGAACCGCTCGACCGCGGGATCGAAGGCGGGTTCAAAAGCCTGGCCGAGCCGTGGGACGATCTGGAAGCGGCGCCGCTGAGGGCCGACGGCCCGCGCGTCGCCACCCCGATCGTGCCGAAAAGCTCGATCGCCGGAAGCTCGCTGATCGCCGTGATCGCGATCATGACGTTTCTGTCCGGGTTGACCGCAGGCGCGGTGAGCATGGTCGTGAGCGCCGCCGGCGATTGGCGCTCCGACGTCGGCCACGAAGTGACCATTCAGGTCCGGCCGGCCAACGGACGCGACCTCGACGCCGACGCGCGCCAAGCCGCCGACATCGCGCGCGCCGCCGCCGGCATCGCCGATGTGCGCGTTTACACCAAGCAGGAATCGGCGCGTCTGGTCGAGCCGTGGCTTGGCAGCGGCCTGGTGCTGGACGAGCTGCCGATTCCGCGCATGATCGTGGTGCGGCTGCGCTCCGGCGCGGCGCCGGATTTTGCCGCCTTGCGCCAAGCGCTGGCGGCGCAGGTGCCGAGCGCCACGCTCGACGATCATCGCCGCTGGATCGACCGCATGCGGGCTATGGCAGGCACCGCGGTCGCGACCGGATTCGGCATCCTGTTGCTGGTGCTGGCGGTCACCGTGCTCTCGGTCACCTTCGCCACCCGCGGCACCATGGCGACCAACCGGCCCATCGTCGAGGTGCTGCACTATGTCGGCGCGACCGACGCTTTCGTAGCCAGCCAGTTCCAGCGCCATTTCCTGATCCTCGGCTTCAAAGGCGGCCTGATCGGCGGCGGCGCCGCTATCGTGCTGTTCGGCGTCATCCAAGCGATGAATGCCTGGGTCGCCGGCACGCCGGGCGCCGACGAAGCCGAGGCGCTGTTCGGCAGCTTTTCGCTCGGCGCCGTGGGCTACCTCGCCATTCTCGCCGAGATTGTGCTGATGGCATTGGTGACGGCGCTCGCCTCCCGGCTTACCGTCAACCGCACGCTGGAGCGGGTCGATTGAGGGAGCCGCACGCCGCCAATGGTTCCCTGCAACTTGCGCCCACAATGACATTGAGTATGCAAGACGCCAGAGGCATGGATCCAAACCGGAAAGGCGCCGGGGACGCGCGCAGCGATGAGCAGCCTTAAAACCGCAGTGCGCACGCGGCGATTGCGCGCGATCGCCATTCGGCTTGTTGCGCTCGGAACGGCCGTGCTCGCGGTCGGCTTCGCCGTGTTCGTCTGGCGGCTGCCCAGCCACCAAATCGCGCTCGACCGCGACGCCGACGGCATCGTGGTGCTGACCGGCGGCACCTCGCGCGTGAGCGACGCGCTCGAACTGCTCGCCGCCCGCCGCGGCAAGCGGCTGCTGATCACCGGCGTCAATCCGGGCACGACGACGGCCGACATCGCGCGCGAGGTCCCGAATTACCGGAGCCTGCTGGCCTGCTGCGTCGACCTCGACTACTCGGCCATCAACACCTTCGGCAATGCCACCCAGGCGCGGCTGTGGGCCACCGACCACGGCTTCCGCACGCTGATCGTCGTCACCTCGGCGTATCACATGCCGCGCGCGCTCGCCGAGCTTACGCATCAGCTGCCGCATGCGGCGCTCATTCCCTTCCCGGTTCTGTCCGACCGCCTGCGCATCGAGCCGTGGTGGTCGAACGGCGATACCACCAAGCTGGTGGTCTCCGAATACCTCAAATTCCTTTTTGCCCAGGTGCGCATGCGGTTCGATGGCGTGCCGGCGGACAGCGGCACAAACCGGGTGTCCGCCGCCAATCCGTCATGACGCCGTCGCGCGGCAGCGCCGTGCCCGCACGCCAACCAAGACCCGCGGACAGCGCGGCTGCCCCGCGCCCGGACAGAGTTCTGCTCCTGCTCCGTTCGCTGCTGTTCAATCTTCTGTTCTACGTCAACGTGACCGTTCTCATGCTGGTGTCGCTGCCAACGCTGGTAATGCCCCACCGTCTTCAGCTCGTTTTCATCCGCGCCTG
>JASHSE010000310.1 GCA_030036975.1 Xanthobacteraceae bacterium
GCTGTGCCGGATGACGGGCACGCGCAGGGGCCGCCGGCGCAGGAGGCGGCGTCGCGGCGGGCTCGGCAAGCGCGCTCTGGATCGGCGCGGCGCAGTCGGTGAGCCAGACGTCGTAGATCGGATGCTCGACTGCATGCAGCCCCGGGCTTGAGGCGAACATCCATCCCGTGAAAATGCGCTTGATCTCGCGCTTCAGCGTCACCTCGTCGATCTCGACAAACGCGTCGGTATTGGTCGCTTCCGTCGGTGGCCGGGTGTAGCAGGCGCGCGGCGTGACCTCGAGCGCGCCGAACCGCACCGTCTCGCCGATCGCCGCGTCGAACGTGAAGGTGCGGCCGGTGATCTTGTCGAGCCCGGCAAACACCGCCTTGCCATTTTCGATATGCTGGGTCGGCGCCTCGATGACCGTGTCCTCGACTGGCGCTGTTTCAGCGGGTTCAGCGGCCGCCGGTGGATTATTGCCTGGAGGCGCACCAGTAGCGGGCCCAGCATCGCCGGGAGGCGAAACCGCGCGCGCGCGTTCAGGCGGAAGCGGCCGTTGCTGTGGAAAATTCTGCCCGGGTGCGGGAGCAGGTGCCACAGCGGCGCCGGGCGGTGGCGGCAATGGCTCCGCCTGGATCGCGGACTGTGCTGGCGGCGGCGCGCCGTGCGGAAGGGCAGCGGCCGGATAGGGCGAACCGGGCGCTTGGGCTGGCGCGGGATACGGCGAGGCGGGAGCTGGATATTGGACCGGAGGCGGCTGCGGCGGGAATGGACCGTTGGGAATGTCAGCCGGCGGCCGCGGCGGTGGCGAGTCGCCAAAAATATTGCCTAACTGCGCGGCGGCCGGTACTGCCGCAAGCGTGCCGCCGATCACGACCACGAGCGCGGCGATCCGGATCATGAAAGAAATGGCCTGATTTGAGCCAACGGGTTTGGCGCGGTCCCTATGCCGTGGCCGGTTAACATTTCGATTGCGGCAATTCCAGGGACCCGAACGCTGTGGGGAGAGAGGCGGTCTCGATTGCACTATTCCGCCGGACGCGGTCGGCACCAGCAGCTACTGATTGCCAGGCGACCAAGCCTTGTAATCGCCCGTTGCCGTCGGCCGGCGACCCGGACCGAGGGTCGAACCGCTCGGGCGATAGGCGTCGGGAGTGCCGGTCAGGTTCGGCCGATGCGGCTTTTCCCACGGATGCGGCCGCGTCTGATCCTGCGGCGGCGGCACGTCCACGGTGTGATGCAGCCAGCCGAACCAGCTTGGCGGGACCTTGGAGGCCTCGGCAAGTCCGTTATAGATGACCCAGCGCCGCTCGATACCCAGCGCCGGATCGATCTTGCCGCCCTTGGTCCGATAATAGCGATTGCCGAATTCGTCCCCGCCGACATAGTCGCCATAAAGCGCCGTCCACACCTGGGTGCCAAACGTTTGGCTGTTCCACCAGGTGAACAGGCGCAGCAGAAAGGTCTTCATCGTCGCTCGAAGGCTTTTGCGATGATAATGTGGCGTTAGCTAATGCCACCGCGGTGCCGGGCTGTCCAGGTGGAACCGGCCCGAACTACGCCAGTGAGTTCCGCGTTTCCCCATCTGTCAATCTATTGATCGAAGTCATTTCCGGCCGCGGTTCCCGATATGTGGCAAGATTTCATCCAGGGTACGAACTCGGCCTTTGCCACGCTGGCGGCGGCCCTATCGTTTGTGCCGCCCTGGGCCGTATCGGTCATCATCCTGGTGGTCGCAACCGCGACCGCCTGGATCATCCATGCCGCCGCTCTCGCCATTCTGGGCCGGCTGCTCCGGACCAGGCGGCCCTACCTGCGCTCGGTCCTCGACCAGACCAGAAACCCGACACGGCTCGGCCTCTTGCTGATCGCCATGGCCATCGCACTGCAGACCGCGCCGCTTGGTGCCGACACCAGAGCCTTCGTGTCCCGGTTGCTCGGCCTCGGCGTCATTTGTCTGGTCGGGTGGATGGCGCTCACCGCGCTGCGCATTGCCGCAAGTTTATACCTGCTGCGCTTTCACGTCGACACGGACGACAACCTGCTGGCGCGCAAGCACGTGACCCAGGTGCGCGTGCTCTTGCGCGTGGCCGAGGTCGTGATCGTGCTGGTGACGCTTGGCTTTGCGCTGATGACGTTCAGCGCGGTGCGTCAATTCGGCATCACGCTGTTCGCCTCGGCCGGCGTGGCCGGCATCGTTGCCGGATTGGCTGCACGGCCGGTGATGAGCAACTTTCTCGCGGGCGTGCAGATCGCCATAACGCAGCCGATTCGCATCGACGATGCGGTGATTGTCGAGAACGAATTCGGCAACGTCGAGGAGATCACCTTCAGCTACGTCGTGCTCCGGCTTTGGGACTTGCGGCGCATGGTGGTTCCGATCAGCTATTTCATCGAAAAGCCGTTTCAGAACTGGACCCGCACCGGCGGCGAATTGATCGGTAGCGTCATGCTCTACGTCGACCACACCACGCCGGTCGATGCGGTGCGCAAAAAGCTTACCGACATAGCGACGCAATCGAAGCTGTGGAACGGCAAGGTGGTCAACCTGCAGGTCACCGACTGCAGGGAGACGACGATCGAACTGCGCGCGCTGGTCAGCGCCGATAATGCCGGCGCCGTAGCCGACCTGCGCGCCGAGGTCCGCGAAAAGCTCATCGAATTTCTGCAGCGCGAGCATCCGCACGCGCTGCCGCGGCGGCGCAACGAAATCAGCGAAGCGGCAGGGATCAAGACAGGCGAGCGGCTCGGGGGACTGCCGCAGGGCGGCAGTTGATTCAAGCCAGGCTCGGCACTATTGCGGGCCCAGCAAGGCAGCGACGATCGCGGCCCATTCGTCAGCAAGCTCGCCGAGCGCCGCCGGACGGCGCGCCTTCCGGTACCAGTAGCACGCGTTCTCAAGGTCGCCTTCGAGCCGATGCAGGTACGCGTGAGTCCAGGCGCATTCGGCGCCGTCCTCGGCCATCACCAGCTTATGCGCCTTGTCCCAGTCGTTCTTTCCGGCCCACCACAAGGCGACAAGCGCAGGCGACAGGCCGGCCGGCGGCGCTGATTTGGACAGCGATCGCTTGAAGCCGAGCGGTGTCATGATCGAAAGCCTACCACCATTTTGGCCGGCGCCAACCGCCCGGCCGCCTGTTGAGTTTGCCCAGGAGCACCGCGCCGTCGCGCGCCGGAGATTGGCCGTGACGGTGGCGGGCATCGGAGGCTCGCCGCCAGGGCGCGGGCGCGATCCGGGGTTTCCAGCACGAAAGCATTGAGCACGCGCGCCCGTTCTGCGGCGGCGATGTAGGCTTCGGCAAGCTCCGTTGCGGACAACTCCCGCTTGCGCAACGCATCGCGCGGCTGCGCCAGCGAGATCAAATCGGTCATTCAGCTGTGGGATCGTCGCAGGTAAATGGATTTTTCTCGGCTTTTAGGCCGCGGCTCGCATCGTGCCGCTTCGCGTCACCGCCGCCTTGCACCGGCAGTGGCTGGACCGGGAAGGCGCTGAACAAAGCATCCACGGCGGCCGGATCGTCACGCCGAATGAAACCGCGGCTTTCCAGATAAGCCAGCCAGATCGCATCTTGCTCGCAAGCGAAGCACATTATTCCACCACCTTCGGCACGACAAAGAAGTGATCGTCCCGCGCCGGCGCGTTTTGCACGATGTCGCCCGCAATGCCGCCGTCCGTCACATCGTCCTTGCGCATTTTCATCGCCATCGGCGTGACCGACGTCATCGGCTCGACATCCTCGACGTTGACCTCGCCGAGCTGCTCGACGAATGCCAGGATGGCATTGAGCTCGCCGCGCAACGGCTCGACCTCATCGTCGTCGACGGCAATCCGCGCCAGACGCGCCACACGGCGGACGGTATCGGCGTCAACGGACATTTATTTGGCCTCTGGGCGCGCCTTGCACGATGCGACAGCCCGCCTATAGCAGAGGCTGGCGCGCGAGCCAAATTGCCGGGGCGCCGCACACATTGCCGCCGCTCCGCCGGACGCCTAATTTGCCGGTGATGCACAAATTAGGCCCCATTCACGTCATCGGCGGCGGGTTAGCCGGTTCCGAGGCCGCTTGGCAGGTCGCCCGTCAAGGGGTGCCGGTCGTGCTCCACGAAATGCGGCCGGTCTGCTCAACGCCGGTGCATAAAACCGCGCAACTCGCCGAATTGGTCTGCTCGAACTCGTTCCGCTCCGATGACGCGCAGGGCAGTGCCATCGGTCTCCTGCATGAGGAGATGCGCCGCCTCGGTTCGTTGGTCATGGGCACGGCCGATGCTGCGAAACTGCCGGCGGGCAGCGCGCTCGCCGTCGATCGCGACGGCTTTGCAGCAGCGATTAGTGCGGCTATCGCCGCTGAGCCGCTCGTTGCCGTTCACCGCGAGGAAGTCGGTGCGCCGCCGCCGGATTGGGGCAGTGTGATTGTCGCCACCGGCCCCCTCACCTCGCCAAAGCTCGCCGCGACGCTCCGCGGGCTTACGGGTGAAGACTCGCTTGCCTTTTTCGACGCCATTGCGCCGATCGTGCACCGCGACTCCATCGATTTCGACGTTGCCTGGTTTCAGTCGCGCTACGACAAGACGGGACCGGCTAGCTCCGGGGCCGATTACATCAATTGTCCGCTCACACGCGCGCAATACGAGGACTTTATCGACGCCCTGCTCGCCGGCGAGAAAATCGCGTTCCACGATTTCGAAAAAATCGACACGCCCTATTTCGACGGCTGCCTGCCGATCGAAGTGATGGCCGAGCGCGGCCGTGAAACCCTGCGCCACGGCCCGATGAAGCCGTTCGGCCTGCGCAATCCACGCCGGCCGGGCGAGAGGCCGTATGCGGTGGTGCAGCTGCGCCAGGACAACAGGCTCGGCACATTGTTCAACATGGTGGGTTTCCAGACCAAGCTCAAACACGGCGAGCAAGCGCGCATTTTCCGCACCATTCCGGGCCTCGCGCACGCCGAGTTCGCGCGGCTCGGCGGCCTGCATCGCAATACGTTTTTCAATTCGCCGAAGCTGCTCGACGCAACCTTGCGGCTCAAAGCCGCACCGCGCCTGCGCTTCGCCGGCCAGATCACCGGCTGCGAAGGCTATGTGGAATCCGCGGCGATCGGTCTTTTGGCCGGCCGCTTCGCCGCCGCCGAACGGCTCGGCGAAGCACCGCTTCTGCCGCCGCCAACCACTGCTCACGGCGCGCTGCTCAACCACATTACCGGCGGTCACATCGAGACGATCGATGCCGGTGCGCGTTCGTTCCAGCCGATGAACGTTAATTTCGGCCTGTTTCCGCCGCTTGCCGCCGGCGTGCGACGCGGTGCGCGAAAAGCCGCAATTTGCGCGCGGGCTCTGGCGGATCTCGAAACCTGGGCGGCGGCGGCCTTGCCGCACGCCGCCGAGTGACCGCGCCGGTTTGTGCCGGTCAGAGGAGGTCATCCCGCAATCCGCGCCGGATTGCGCGCCGCGCGCCAGAGCAGCCATTGCCGCCGCCAGGGCGCGAACTCGGCGGGCGCAAACGCGTCCGAGCGCTCCAGCCGGTCGAGCGCTGGGCCGACCAGGGCCAAGGGGAGGAATGCCGGCAGCGCTTCCCGTGGCAGCGCCGACAGCTGCCCGCGTGCGGTAGCAAGATGGCGGCGCGCAACGTCGCGCAGCTCCGCAAAGGATGCGTTCAGGCCGAATGAGGATCGACCCGCGAATATGTCCGCCGTTTTCAGCGCATGCCGGTCGAGCAGTTCGAGCGGCACGTAAAGCTGACGCCGCGCCGCATGCAGCGGCAATGCGCGCATAAGCCCGGCAATTGTGTAAGCGCGGCCGCCGGGGGCGGCCACGGCTTCGGCCTCTGCTCCGGAAACAATCCGCGATGCGAGCGAAAAGAGCACCGAGGAGGTCTTGCCGGCGTATGTCTCGAGTTCGTCGAGTGTCGCAAACGGCTCGTCGTAGAGATCGAACTGATGCGCCTCCACAAGCTCGATCAATTGCTTCGGCGGCAGATGATAGCGTTCGATGCTCGCCAGCAAGGCGGCAGCGACCGGATTGGCGGCCGCTTCGCCGCCGCGCTCGCCGCGCAGCACGTCGCTCCACCATTGCAGCCGTATTTCGCCGGGCAGCGGCTCGCGCGCTACCTCCCGGACGCGCGCGACCTCGCTGTTGAAGGCATAAAGCGCGTAAAGCGCGCCGCGATGCTCGGCAGGCGCGAATAAAGTTGCCAGATAGCGGTCGTGGTCGGCTGCCCGGACCAGCGCGGCGCGATAGCTGGACGCTTCGGCCACGGCGCTCAATCGATCGCAATCAATGCGGCGCCGACCCGGCGGTTCTCCATCAGCATCACGTTATAGGTGCGCACGGCAGGCCCCGTCGTCATGGTGTCGACGGCAATATGGGCCTCGCGAAACCGCGCGCGCAACGGCTCCGGTATCAGCCACGGCTGAGCGCCGGTCCCGAGAATGAAAAAATCCAAACCTTCGGCACAGTCAAACACCGGTGTGAGAGATTCCGCCGTCATCCCAGCCGCCGCCGCGACGGGCCACGCCCAGATGCCGTCGGGAAGGCACAACAGCGATCCGCGATGCGACAGGCCGGCAAAGCGAAAGCCACCAGCGCCGTGAGCGTCGATCAAAGCCTGCCGCGGAAGATGCGGCGTCTCCATTATTAACGCCGCGCCCGCACGCGCCGCGGTGCCGGCTCCGCCCTTTTGGGCGGCTGCGATGCCGTGGGGGGTGCCGCCGGCGGCGTCTCCGGCTCTTCGGCGTCGCCCATGCGGCCAGTGCCGACGCCGAGATAGATCAGGATCGGCGATGCGATGAACACCGACGTGTAGGTGCCGACCAGCACCACGCCGAACATCATGGTCGCGGTGAAGCTGCGGATCGCCTGGCCGCCGAACAACAACAGCGCCAACAGCGACATTGCCACGGTGACGTGGGTCACGATCGAGCGCGACAGCGTGGCGTTGACCGAGACGTTGAGCAGGTCGGGCATCGACATGCGCTTGTAACGGCGCAGCATCTCGCGGATGCGATCGTAGATCACCACCGTGTCGTTGAGCGAGTAGCCGACGATGGTGAGCAGCGCCGCGATGCTGGTCAGGTCGAAATCGACTCGCGTCAGCGACATGAAGCCGACGGTGAGCACCACGTCGTGGACGTTGGCAATCATGGCGCCGAGCGCAAACTGCCATTCGAAGCGGAACCACAGATAAAATAGAATGGCGACGATTGCCGAGAGGAGCCCGATCGTGCCGTACGACAACAGCTCGGTGGAGACGCTCGGCCCGACCACTTCGACGCGGCGGTAATCGACCGTGCTGCCGAGCGCGTCGCGCACCTTCTGCACCGCGGCCTGTTGGGCTTGATCGCCGCCCGGCTGCTCGGAAATGCGGATCAACACGTCGTTGGGCGCGCCGAATTCCTGCAGCTGAAACTCGCCGAGATGCAGGCGGCCGATGGTGGCGCGCATCTTGGCGAGATCGGCGGGGTTGGCCTTGGTCTGCACCTCGATCAAGGTGCCGCCGACGAAATCGATGCCGAAATTCAGCCCGTGATAGAAGTAGAGCAGGATCGCGGCGATCGACAACATCGCCGACATGGGAAAGCTGATGCGCCGGAAGCGCATGAAGTCGAAGCGGGTATTGTCGGGAACGATGCGAAGGAGGCGCACGGGATTCTTTCAGCTTTCAGGTGATAGCGGCGAATGTGTTCATGCGGCCTGGCAAAAATGCGAGCCTTCTAGATCGGCACGGTGCGCGGCCGCCACACCCACACCCAATAGGCGACGATCAGGCGGGTGAACGTGAACGCGGTGAACAAGCTCGTCAGAATGCCGACGCCGAGCGTGACCGCAAAGCCGCGCACCGGACCGGAGCCGGCGTAGAACAGCACCGCCGCGGCGATGAAGGTGGTGATGTTGGAGTCGAGGATGGTGGCGAGCGCGCGGGTGAAGCCGGCGTCGATGGCGTTGATCGCGGTGCGGCCGGCGCGCACCTCCTCGCGGATGCGCTCGTAGATCAGCACGTTGGAATCCACCGCAATGCCGACCGTGAGCACGATGCCGGCAATGCCGGGGAGCGTCAGCGTCGCGCCGAGCATCGACAGCACGCCGAAGATCATGGCGACGTTGACCGACACCGCGATATTGGCGAACAGGCCGAACAGGCCGTAGGTCACGAACATGAAGAAGACCACGAGCGCGGCGCCCACATAGGCGGCGTGCTCGCCGGCCAGGATCGAGTCCTGGCCGAGGCCGGGGCCGACGGTGCGCTCCTCGACGATGGTGAGCGGCGCTGGCAGCGCACCGGCGCGCAGCAGGATGGCGAGATCGTTGGCCTGTTGCACGGTGAAATTGCCGGAAATCTGGCCTTGGCCGCCGAGAATGGGCTCGCGGATCACCGGCGCGGAAACGACCTGGTTGTCGAGCACGATGGCGAACGGCTTGCCGACGTTCTGCTGGGTGGCTTCAGCGAACTTGCGCGCGCCGGTCGAATTGAAGCGGAAGTTGACCACGGGCTCGCTGGTGCGCTGGTCGAAGCCGGGCTGCGCATCGACCAGATCGCCGCCGGATACCAGCACGCGCTTTTCGATCAGATATTTCTCGCCGTTCTGGCCGCTGAGAACCTCGGAATCCGGCGGCGGGTGGGTTTCGATCGCCTGCTGCGGCGTCATCGACAGATCGACCATGCGAAAATCGAGCTTGGCGGTCTTGCCGAGAATTTCCTTGAGCCGCGTCGGGTCTTGCAGGCCGGGCACCTGCACCAGAATGCGGTCGATGCCTTCGCGCTGGATGCTCGGCTCGACCAGGCCGAGTTCGTTGACGCGGCGCTGGATGATCTCGATCGATTGATCGACGGCCTGGCGAATGCGTTCGGTGATCGCGGCATCGGACGGCGTGAGCGTGATGGTGCCGCCGTTGTCGTTGATGTCGATGCTGCGTTGGCCCGACGCGCCGAGAATGCCGGACAGCGGCTGCGACAGCGTGCCGAGCTTGTCGAGCGCGGTCTTCACGTCCGCCGGCCGCGTGATGTGCACTTCGACGCCGTTGCCGCGAACGGCGCGGCCGGTAAACGGAATGCGCGCCTGGCGCAGCACGCGCAACACGTCGTCATCGAGCGACTGCAGCCGTTCCTTGCGCACGGCGCTGGTATCGACTTCGAGCAACAGGCTTGAACCGCCCTGCAGGTCGAGGCCGAGCACGATATGCCGCTGCGCCCAGTCCGGCCAGCGCGCGATCGTCTTTTCGGAGAAGAAATTCGGCACCGCGAACAGGCACACGACAAGCGCCGTGACCAAAATAGCCGCCGCCTTCCACCGCGTGAAAAACAACATCGACTTACATATTCCTCGTTGCGACCGCCGCGCGGGCAGCGCGCGCGGTCAGCTCGCGCTTTCTTCCTTCACCGGTTCGCCCTTGGCGCGCACGTCGGTGATCATTGAGCGCAGCTGTCGCACCCGCACGGTTTTCGACTCGCCTTTGCCAAGGTCGACGGTGCCGAGTTCGAGTTCGACCTGGTCGTCATCCACCACCTTGGTGACCTTGCCGACCAGACCGCCATTGGTCACCACGGTATCGCCCCGGCG
>JASHSE010000311.1 GCA_030036975.1 Xanthobacteraceae bacterium
GGCCCGCCAGGCCCAGTTTGGCATGGCGCGGCTGCACCAGCGTATTCATCATGTCGCCCAGGGTCATCGGGTAGGCCGCGGCGGGTGCGGCCGCTGCCGGAGCCTGCGGCGCTGGCGGCGCCGGCGCCGGCTGCGCCAAGAGTGCGGGTGCAGCCGCGACCAGAGCGGCCGCTGCGAGCGCTGCGGCGAGCGCCGGATGGTAGTGCATGGTCCAGCTCCCGCGCCGGTTCATTGCTTCTGCAGATAGCATTCGACCTCGATCGGGTCCTTGGTGTCGCCCGCCGCATGCGGCTGGCGCTGCACGTTCGCTTGCTTGTAGCCATCCTTGGCGCACGAGATGGTCACCTCGTCGGGTTTGACGTCCTTGCCGAAGCCGGGAATTTTGTAGACGCCCATGATGTCGGTGCGCGTCACCAGCGCGCCGCGGTCCTTCACTTCGGCGGTCACCTTGGCGTCCGAAATGCCGGCCCCGCCGACCTCGCGTACGAAGCCGAAAAACGCCGGCCCGTCGGACGTATTGAGGTCCTCGTCGGTGAAGCCGGTGCCGCCGGCGCGGCCGGCCGAAGCTGCAGCCATAACGAGGGCGGCGACGAGGGCCACAATCGAACCGGCGCGCTCAAGCGTCATGCGGGTCATTCAGTTCAGGCGACAGGGCCGCGGAATGTAGGCGATGAACGCCCGCGGCTACCTTCCGTTCAGGCCCGCTTCGCCAGCGTTTGGTAACAGCTTCCGAATTACGTCCGGTAGGGCGGCTTGTCGAACCCTTTCGGCGACAGCGTGAAAGTCTCGACGCCGGCCTGCGTGACGCCGACCGCGTGCTCGAACTGCGCTGACAGCGAGCGGTCGCGGGTCACCGCGGTCCAACCGTCGGACAGCACCTTCACGTGCGGCCGGCCGAGATTGATCATCGGCTCGACGGTGAAGAACATGCCGGGCTTGAGCACGATGCCCTCGCCGGGCCGGCCGACGTGGACGATGTTCGGCTCGTCGTGGAATAGCTGGCCGACGCCGTGGCCGCAGAAGTCGCGCACCACGCTCATGTGCTGCGCCTCGACGTAGGACTGGATGGCATGACCGATGTCGCCGGTTGAGCCGCCCGGCCTGATGGCGGCGATGCCGCGCATCATCGCCTCGTAGGTCACCTCGATCAGCCGCTCGGCGCGGCGCGGGATGTCGCCGACCGCGTACATGCGGCTCGAATCGCCGTGCCAGTGGTCGAGGATGAGCGTCACGTCGACGTTGAGAATGTCGCCGTCGCGCAGCGGCTTGTCGGACGGGATGCCGTGGCAGACCACATGGTTGACCGAGGTGCAGGTCGCCTTGCGGTAGCCGCGGTACATCAGCGTCGCCGGCAGCGCGCGGTGGTCGTGGCCGAACTCGTACACCAGGCGGTCGATGCGCTCGGTCGACACGCCGGGCTTGATCTCGCCGACCAGCATGTCGAGGCATTCGGCGGCAAGCCGGCCCGCCCTGCGCATGCCTTCAAATGCGGCGGCGCCGTGGATCTTGATCTGTCCGGTCTTGCGCAGCGGCGCCGAGGCCGCTTCGACGTAGGTCATGGCGCTAAGGTGATGGCGCTAAAAATTTCAGCCGTGATGCGAGCGGCTGCAAGCCGCCAGTCGAACCGCAATGTAAGCATGCCGGCGCGCAACGCAAGCAAGTTGGCGGGCTCGTCACGGCTGCAATTTGATTCGTCATTCCGGGTTGATTCGTCATTCCGGGGCCGAGCGAAGCGAGGAACCCGGAATCCATAACCCCCGCGCTGGGTTTATGGATTCCGGACTCGCCGCTTCGCGGCGATCCGGAATGACGAGGTGATTATCCGGATTCTGCGCGTCACTCCACGATCGGAACCGGGGTCGCGACCTCGATGCCGTCGGTCGTGATCTTGCAGCGCCATGCCAGCATTTCGACGCCTTTTTGGCGGGCGCGGTCGAAGCCGGCCGCGTAAGTCGGATCGATGTCACGCGCCAAGGTGAATCCGTCGGCCGAAGGAATCTGGATGACGAACAGGAGCACCGCGCGGGCGCCGCCGGCCGCCATCAGCGAAAGATCGTCCAGATGCTTGGCGCCGCGCGCCGTTACGCAATCGGGAAATTCGGCGAGGTGCGGCTTGCGCATCAGGTGGACGTTCTTGATCTCCAGATAACAGGTCGGCCGCTTGCCGTCCTCGAGCACGAAGTCGGCGCGCGAGCCGACGCCGTATTTCACTTCGCGGCGGATCGACGGATAGTCGCGCAGCTCGGGAATAAACCCGGCCTCCAGTGCTTCGGCGACCAGCAAGTTGGGCAGCACGGTGTTGACGCCGACCAGTTCCGGACCGCTGCCGAGATCGGTCTCCACCAGCTCCCAGCTGTAGCGCAGCGTCCGCATTGGATTTTGCGAGTCCGACAGCCAGACCCGCGAATAGGGCCGGTTGAGCCCGGTCATGGCGCCCGGATTGGCGACGTGCACCGTCGTCATCTCGCCGGACTCGAACATCACGTCGGCGAGAAAGCGCTTGTAACGGCGCACCAGCATGGCGGGAATGAGTGGAGTGCCGAACCGCATGGCTGCAACTCATAGACGGGCAGACGCGGCGGTGGAAAGGCTTTTTTGCCGGCCCTGTAAAACCCGCTCATTCCCGCGCAAACGGGAATCCAGAGGACATGAAAAGAACTGGGTCCCCGCTTTCGCGCGCTTTCGCGGCGACGAGCGGAGCGGGGCCGGATCTCACAGGTCGATATTGCCGCCCAGTTCGTCCTCGATATGCACGCGGATGATGTCGTCGAACGAGGTTTCGGCGCGGAAGCCGAGCGCCAGCGCGCGGCGCGGATTGAACCGGCGCGGCCAGCCGGCGACGATGCGCTCGACCAACGGGTCCGGCGCGCGGCGGATGCGCGCGGCGACCTTGTCGCCGGCAATGCGGCGCAGCGCCGCGATCTGTTCGGCGACCGTGCAAGGCACGCCCGGCATGGTCAGATTGATGCGCGGCCCGAGCTGCTCGCTCGGCAGCGCGGCGCCGTGCAGGAGGAAGCCGACCGCGGCGCGCGGGCTGGCATGCCAGTGCATGACGGCCTCGTCGACCGGCAGCACCGCCTCTTGGCCGTTAAGCGGCTCGCGGATGATCGAGGAAAAGAAGCCGGATGCGGCCTTGTTGGGCCGGCCCGGCCGCACGGTCACGGTCGGCAACCGGATGCCGACGCCGTCGACAAAGCCGCGGCGGCTGTAATCGGCAAGCAAAAGTTCGACGATCGCTTTCTGCGTGCCGTAGGAGGTCAGCGGCGTTTGGAAAAATTCGTCGCCGATTGCATCCGGAAACGGCGCGCCGAACACGGCGATGGATGATGTGAACACGAGCCGCGGCCGATAGCCGTCGCCGGCCGCGCGGACGGCTTCGAGCAGCGCCCGCGAACCGTCGAGGTTGACGCGGGTCCCCTTCTCGAAATCGAGCTCGGCTTCGCCTGATACGATTGCGGCCAGATGAAAGATGACGTCCGGTCGCCCGCCGATGGCCGCCGTCGCCGTCGCGGGATCGCCGATGTCGGCGGCCGCCGTGACGACCTTGCCGCCGAATTTTTCCGGCTGCTGCGGCGCCTCGATGTCGATCAAGGTCAGCGTGTCGACCGCACGGCCGTTGAGCGCGCCGGCCGCAACGAGCCGCGCCGTGAGCTTGCGGCCGATCATGCCGGCCGCGCCGGTGATGAGAATGTGCATGGCTTCAACCACATTGCCGTCATTCCGGCCGAGCGAAGCGAGAGCCGGAATCCATAACCACGAAGCGTGCAGAACCGGCTCCGCGGTGCGGAGCGGAAAACGGCTATGGTTATGGATTCCGGGTCCGCGCTGCGCGCGCCCCGGAATGACGCGAGAGAATTACACTGCCATCCCGCCGTCGACGAGATGGGCCTGTCCGGTAATGTAGCTTGCCTCGTCGCTGGCCACGAAGACGGCGAGCGCGGCGACTTCGGTCGGCGTGCCGAGCCGCCCCATCGGCTGCCGCGCGACAAAGTCCTGCCGCACGGCGTCGAGCGAACGGCCGGTCGCCTTGGCGAGCGTCGCCACCCGCTCGTCGAGCGAGGGCGACTCGATGGTGCCCGGACAGATCGCGTTGCAGCGGATGCCCTGCTTGATGAAGTCGGCGGCGACCGCCTTGGTGAGCCCGATCACCGCGGCCTTGGTGGTGCCATAGGCATAGCGGTTCGGCACGCCGCGGATCGAGGACACGGCGGAGGAAATGTTGACGATCGAGCCGCGCTTCTTCTCCAGCATGCCGGGCAGGAACGTCCTGATCATGCGGTGCATGGACTTGACGTTGAGGTCGAAGGAAAAATCCCAGTCGCGCTCGGTGCAGTCGAGCACCGTGCCGTGATGCACGTAACCGGCGCAATTGACCAGAATGTCGAGCGCGCCGAACGCGCCGGCGATATCGCGGGCCAGCGCGTCGATGTCGCGCTCCGACCGGACGTCGAGCTTGCTGCGTTTCTTGGCGTCGAGCCCGGCGAGTTTGTCTTCGGCGAGATCGGTCGCGATCACGCCGGCGCCCTCGGCGATGAAGGCTTCGGCAATGGCGCGGCCGATGCCTTGGCCGGCCGCGGTAATCAGTGCGACTTTGCCCTGCAATCGACTAGTCATCGGCTGCTCATGCTTGCTGCCCGTTCAAGATCGCGAGGCTGAGCTTGCGCCGGCTCGCACACGTAACGCGCCAACAGGTACTGGGTTTCGGCACCGAGCGGGGTGCGCGCTCACCCGGCGTCCCGATCGGCTGGCCGGTTTGCGATGCGATTGCGGGCCGTCATGACGAAAGCTTCCTGCGGTCTTCGGCAAAAAACTTGTTCAGCTCGGCATTGGTGATGAGGCCGCCGAAGCCGTCGAAGTTGCCGTCGCGGGCGATTTCGGTGGCGGTGCGGACGAAGGCGTGCATGGCGACGCGCGCCAGCGAGCCGCCGACGCTGATGCGGCGCACGCCCATCGCGGCGATCTGCTCGACGGTGAAGCCGAACGCGCCGCTGTTGAGAAAATTGACCGGCTTCGGCGCCACCGCCTTGACCACGGCCTCGATCTGCTCGCGCTTGTTGATGCCCGGTGCGTAGAGACAATCAGCGCCGGCTGCGGCGTAGGCTTTGAGCCGGCGGATCGCGTCGTCGAGATCGTTGACGCCGCGGATGAAATTTTCCGCGCGCGCGGTGAACACCACGTCGCCGCCGGCGCGATCGATCGCCGCCCGCGCCGCCTTTACGCGAGCGACGGCGGTCTCGATGTCGTAGAGCGGCGTCTTGCCGTCATTCGGCGAATCCTCGATCGAGAGCCCGGCCACTCCGGTCGCGATGCACTTGACGACGCTCTCGGCGACGCCTGCGGGCGTATCGGCAAAGCCGTCCTCGAAGTCGGCGTTGAGCGGCACGTCGGTCGCCGCCGCGATCGCGGCGAAATGCGCCAGCACCTGCTCGCGGTTTTGCCCGCCGTCGGGATACCCTTGCGAGAAGGCGAAGCCCGAACTGGTCGTTGCCAGTGCCGGAAAACCGAGGCCCTGCAGGTAGCGGGCGCCGCCGACATCCCACGGATTGGGAATGACGAAGCAGCCGGCCTCGTGCAGCTTGCGGAAAGTCTTGCGCTTGTCGGCGGTCGATGGACGGAACTGGCTCATGGCAAACACCCGGATTTGGCAAAGCGCGGCAAATTGCCACGAAGCGAGCCGCGATAACAGCCTGAAAAGCCGGCCCGATCAATGATTGTCGCGCGGCACGTACTTTTGCGCGACGCGCTGATATTTGATCGCCGGTTCCAGCACCATGCCGCCGCCGAGCTGATCCACCATGGCGCGCTGGATTTCCTGCCACGGCGTCTCGCTTTCCGGATAGCGATAGCCGCCGTTCTGCTTGAGCGCCGCGGCGCGTGCGGCTAGCTCTGCTGCCGTGATCAAAATATCGGCGCTGCCCTTGTTGAGATCGATGCGCACGCGGTCGCCGGTTTGCAGCAGCGCAAGGCCGCCGCCGGCCGCCGCTTCCGGCGAGGCGTTGAGGATCGACGGCGAGCCGGACGTGCCCGACTGCCTGCCGTCGCCGATGCAAGCGAGCGACGTCACGCCCTTTTTGATCAGGGCCGCGGGCGGCTGCATGTTCACCACTTCGGCCGAGCCGGGATAGCCGATCGGACCGGCGCCGCGCATGAACAAAATGGTGTGCTCGTCGATGCCGAGCGCCGGATCCTCGATGCGGCGGTGGTAATCCTCCGGTCCGTCGAACACCACGGCGCGGCCCTCGAAGGCGTTCGGATCCTTGGGATTGCACAGATAGCGCCGGCGGAACTCGTCGGAGATCACGCTCGTCTTCATGATCGCGGAATCGAACAGATTGCCGTGCAGCACCTTAAAGCCGGCGTGCGGCTTGAGCGGCCGGCCGTAGGGACGGATGACGTCGGCATTGCTCGCTTTGGCGCGCGCGACGTTCTCGGCGTAGGTCTTGCCGTTGACGGTGCGCGCGTCGCCGTGCAGTCGCCCGGCATCCAACAATTCATGCATCACCGCCGGCAGTCCGCCGGCGCGATAATAATCCTCGCCGAGATACGCGCCGGCCGGCTGCATGTTGACCAAGAGCGGCACGTCGTAGCCGACCGTTTCCCAATCGCCAATCTGCAGCGGCACGCCGACATGGCGGGCGATGGCACAGAGATGAATCGGCGCGTTGGTCGAGCCGCCGATCGCCGAGCACGCCATGATTGCGTTCTCGAATGCGGCGCGGGTCAGGATGTCGGAGGGTTTGAGATCCTCGCGCACGATCTCGACCGCGCGCAGGCCGGTCTCGTAGGCGATGCGGGCGCGCTCGCGATACGGCGCCGGGATGGCGGCACAGCCGGGCAGCGACATGCCCAGCGCCTCGGCCATGGCGTTCATGGTCGAGGCGGTGCCCATGGTATTGCAATGGCCGATCGAGGGCGCCGACGAGGCGGCGATGTCGATGAATGCGTTGTAGTCGATCCTGCCGGCGGCAACGTCCTGGCGCGCCTGCCACAGAACCGTGCCGGAACCGGCGAGCTTGCCGTTATGATAGCCGTCCAGCATCGGACCGCCGGACAGCACGATCGCCGGCGTGTTGACGGTTGCGGCCGCCATCAGGCAGGCCGG
>JASHSE010000312.1 GCA_030036975.1 Xanthobacteraceae bacterium
TGTTCTCCACCGCCGAGGATGGCCAGACCGCGGTGACGATCCGCGTGTTCCAGGGCGAGCGCGAGATGGCGGCCGACAACAAGCTGCTCGGCCAGTTCGATCTCATCGGCATTCCGCCGGCGCCGCGCGGCGTGCCGCAGATCGAAGTCACGTTCGACATCGATGCCAACGGCATCGTCAACGTCTCGGCCAAGGACAAGGGCACCGGCAAGGAGCAGCAGATCCGCATCCAGGCGTCGGGGGGCCTCTCCGAAGCGGACATCGAGAAGATGGTCCGCGACGCCGAGGCCCACGCCGAGGAAGACAAGAAGCGCAAGGCGGAAGTCGAGGCGAAAAATCACGCCGAAGCCCTGGTGCACGCCACCGAGAAGGCGCTGGCGGAGCATGGCTCGAAGGTTGGCGAAGCCGACCGCCGGGCCATCGAGAACGCCATGGCCGACTTGAAGGAGGCTCTCAAGGGCAGCGACGCGTCGGCGATCAGCGCAAAGACTAACGCGCTGCAGCAGGCCTCCCTGAAGCTCGGCGAGGCCATGTACAAGCAGGCTGCCGAGCAGCCGGCCGGCGGCTCTGATCCCGGTGCCGAGGGCAAGAAGGACGACGTCGTCGACGCCGAGTTCACCGAGGTCGACGACGACAAGAAGAACAAGAAGTCAGCCTAAAGCGCACTCGCTCCTGATGTGCAGGTCTTTCACACGGTTCACCTCCCCCCAAGCGGGGGAGGTTGACCGCGGGGCGGTCGGGAGGGAGGAGTGAATCTCGCGATTTCAGACAATTTGCCGCTATGCCGTCCCCTGATCCGCATCAGGGGCGGTGAGATCCTTTGCTTGAGCCAAATGGCTTCCCACATGTCCATCGACTAGGGGAACGGCAATGGCCAAGCGCTGCTATTACGAGAGCCTCGCAGTCGAGCGCACCGCGAGCGAAACTGAGATCAAGGCGGCTTTCCGCAAACAGGCGATGGCGTGCCATCCGGACCGCCATCCGGGGGACAAGGACGCCGAGCACCGGTTCAAGGAAATCAACGAGGCCTACGAGGTCCTCAAAGATCCGGACAAGCGCGCGGCCTACGACCGTTTCGGCCACGCTGCCTTCGAGCAGGGCATGGGCGGTACCGCGGCAGGTTTCGGCGCGGATTTCGCCACCACGTTCTCGGATATTTTCGACGATCTGTTCGGCATGGGCGGCCGCCGCGGCCGCAGCTCGGGTCGCGAACGCGGCGCCGACCTGCGCTACAACATGGAGATTTCGCTGCAGGAGGCTTACGGCGGCAAGGGCGCACAGATCCGCATCCCGACATCGGTTACCTGCGAGGCGTGCTCCGGCTCCGGCGCCAAGCCGGGGACCAAACCCAAAACCTGCCCGACATGCGCCGGCCACGGCAAGGTTCGGCACGCCCAGGGCTTTTTCACCCTGGAACGCACCTGCCCGAACTGCCAGGGCCGCGGCCAGGTCATCGACAGCCCATGCGGCTCGTGCGCCGGCTCCGGCCGGGTCACCCGCGAGCGCACTCTATCAGTGAATATTCCGCCCGGTGTCGAGGACGGCACACGGATTCGGCTTGCCGGTGAAGGCGAGGCGGGCGTCCGTGGCGGCCCTGCGGGCGATCTCTATATTTTTCTCTCGATCGGGACGCACCCGTTCTTTCAGCGCGAAGGCGCCGATCTGCATTGCCGCGTGCCGGTCACCATGGTGACCGCGGCCTTGGGCGGCGAGTTCGAGGTTCCGACCATCGACGGCGGCAAGACGCGCGTCAAAGTGCCGGAAGCCACGCAATCCGGCCAGCGCTTCCGGCTTGCCGGCAAGGGCATGCCGGTGCTGCGCGCCCGCCAGAGCGGCGACATGTACGTGCAGATCGTGGTCGAAACACCACAGAGCCTCACCAAAAAGCAGCGTGAATTGTTGATGGAATTCGATCGGCTGTCGTCTACAGTGACACAGCCGGAATCCTCCGGCTTCTTCGGCAAGGTGAAGGAATTTCTCGGCGGCCGCGCCGGTTCAGCCTGACGTCCGGCTGGCTGGCCTTTAGGCTTTAAATGTTCTAAATGACAATATTCTGTCGTGTGGGATGCGATGCCTCTGCCCGCCCTGCAAAAATTCGAGCGCAAGATCGAGCGGCAAATTCGCCTTCTTGAGGCCAGAAAGTATCTCATCGAGCGCAAGATCGATCGGCAAATCCGGCTGTTCGAGCAAAAGCGCGACGATATCGGCAAGAAGATCGAGGACCAGATCCGGCAGTTCGAGCGCAACAAGGGCATTCGGCTCGATGACGAAGTGCGCTTCATTCGCTCCTGGATCGAGCGGCCGCTGACCATCGGCGCGGTCACCCCTTCGGGAAAAATTCTCGCCCGCGCCATGGCGCGCTACGTCGATCCGGAGAGTGAAGGGCCGGTCGTCGAGTTGGGACCGGGCACCGGTCCGGTGACGGAGGCGCTGGTCGAAGCGGGAGTGGCGCCCTCGCGTTTGGTGCTGGTCGAATTCAATTCGGCTTTTTGCCGGATCCTGCGCTCACGTTACCCCGAAGCCACGCTCGTGCAAGGCGACGCCTACAGCCTGCGTCGGCTCCTCGCCAGCTTGCTGCTGCAACCGGCGGCGGCAGTGGTTTCCGGTCTGCCGCTGGTCACCAAGCCGATCCGCGAGCGCGTCCGTTTGATACGCGATGCCTTTGATCTGATGCTGCCGGGTGGGCCGTTCGTGCAGTTCACGTACTCGATGGCGGCGCCGCTGCCGAAGCAGCTCGGCGGCTTTTCGGTGGAAGCCTCGAAACGCATCTGGATGAATCTGCCGCCGGCGCGGGTGTGGGTGTATCGGCAGTCGGAAGTCAGAAATCAGAAGTCGGAAGTCAGAAATTGGATGCCGTGATAAACTTACATGTCGCGGAATTTCTGGACGCCTTTCTGATTTCTGAGTTCTAATTTCTGGCTTCTGAAGCATGCTTGCTCCAAAAATCCTCGTCATTCCCGGCTCGCTGCGCGTCGGCTCCTACAATGGACGGCTCGCTGCGCTCGCCGCCAAGGAGCTGGCGCTGGCCGAGGCCGATGTCACCCGCATCTCGCTCGCCGACTATCCGCTGCCGTTGTTCGACGTCGAGATGACCGCCGAAGTCGGCCCGCCGCAACACGCCGTGCAACTCCAGCGCATGCTGGAAGCGCACCACGGCGTCTTCATGACCAGCCCGGAATACAGCGCTTCGGTGACGCCGCTCGTCAAAAATACCATCGACTGGCTGTCGCGTGCCCGCGGCCGCGGCGAGCCGACATACGCGGCCTTCAGAAATCGGGTATTTGCCATCGGTGCGGCGTCGAGCGGTCCGGGCGGCGGTGTGCGTGCACTGTTGGCGCTGCGCCAAATTCTCGAGCTCGGCTGCGGCGCGCTGGTCATCCCCGAGCAGATTGCGGTCGCCAATGCCGCCGAGGCGTTTGACGATATGGACAATCTCAAGGATGGAAGCGCCGCCGCTGCTTTGAAGACCCTGGCACGCCGGCTGGTCGAACTGACGCGGGCCATGACGTGAGGAGATGGCGTGAGGAGATTGGCGCGATGCAGCTTAAGCCGCGCGACCGTCTGATCGTCGCGCTCGATCTGCCCTCGGTCGAGGCCGCGCAGGCCATGGTGGCGCGGCTCGGCGACGCGGTGTCGTTCTACAAGATCGGCTATCAGCTCGCGTATGCTGGTGGATTGGCTTACGTGCCGCGCCTGGCCGACGCCGGCAAACAAGTGTTTCTCGATCTCAAGCTGCACGACATCGGCAGCACCGTGGCCGAGGGCGCGCGCAGCGTGGCACGACTCGGCGCGACGTTTCTTACCGTGCACGCCTATCCGCAAACCATGAAAGCCGCAGTCGAAGCGCGCGAACGCAGCTTGCAAATTCTGGCCGTCACGGTGCTGACCTCGTATGACGACGCCGACCTTGCCGCGGCGGGCTACCACGGCAGCGTTGCCGAACTGGTCGCGCAACGCGCTGTGCAGGCGCGTGACATCGGCGTCGACGGCCTGGTCTGTTCGGGCGCCGAAGCAGGGAAAGTACGCGCCATCATCGGCGGCAAGCTCAAGCTGGTGACGCCGGGCATTCGGCCGGCCGGCGCCGATGCGGGCGACCAGAAGCGCATCATGACGCCCGCTGCCGCAATTGCTGCCGGCGCCGACTATCTCGTCGTCGGCCGGCCAATCCTTGCGATGCCTGATCCGAGGGCGGCGGCGCACGCTATCGTCGAGGAAATTTCACGAACCAAGAACTGAGAAGGGAGAGCACAAATGGCCAAAGGTTACTGGATCGCCCGTGTCGACGTGCACAACGAACAGGGTTTCAAGCCGTATGCCGAAGCCAACGGGCCGATCTTCAAAAAGTTCGGCGGGCGCTACGTGGTGCGCGGCGGCCAATATGAGGGTATGGAAGGCACCGCTCGTTCGCGCAACGTCGTGATCGAATTTCGCGATTACGCCACCGCGCTCGCGTGCTACCGCTCGGCCGAATATCAGGAGAATATCAAACGGCGGCTGCCGCATGGCACGGTCGATCTCATCGTCATCGAAGGCTACGACGGTCCACAGCCCTGATCATTGAGCGGGTCTACCGGGAGCAAAAAGATGCCGAAAGGTTATTGGATTCCGCACGTCGATGTGACGGATGCGGAAGGCTATAAGGCTTATATGGCGGCGACGCCGCCGGCGCATGAGAAATATCGCGGCGTCGCGCTGGTTCGAGGCGGCAGATGCGAGGTGGTCGAGGGTCGCGCCCGCAGCCGCAACGTGCTGCGCGAATTTCCCGACTACGCTACCGCGCTCGCCTGCTACCGGTCGAGCGAATATCAGAACGCGCGGCTGCGGCGTCTGCCGCATTCGCAATGCGATTTCATCATCGCCGAGGGCTACGACGGTCCGCAGCCGTCGCAAGGAGTCGCGGCGCCGCCCGCCACCGCGCGCAAAGGCTATTGGATCGGGCATAGCGATGTAACCGATTTCGACAGCTATAAGCGCTACATGGTCGCCGACCAGGAACCGATCGGCCGCTTTGGCGGTCGTTACCTGGTGCGCGGCGGCGCCAGCGAAGTTACCGAAGGGAAGGCGCGAAGCCGCACCGTGGTGCTGGAATTTCCAAGTTACGATGCTGCTTTGGCCTGCTACCGCTCGGACGGTTATCAAAAGGCCAAGACGTTTCGCGACGGCAACGCGGAGCTTGATCTCGTCATCGTCGAAGGCTACGACGGACCGAAATTTTGAACTTTGTGTTCCACTTGCGGAGAGAGCCCGGGCCGCGCGTTGCCGGTGCCACCGCGCTTCGCTATACCGGCAGCCAGCGGAGCACGCCCAATGCCGGCGGCACAGTCTGAAATGCGGGTCATCATCGCCGGCGTCGGCGGGCGCATGGGCCGCACGCTCGTTCATGCCATCGCGGCCAGCAAGGGGCTGACGCTGGTCGGCGCGATCGAAGCGGCCGGCTCGGCGGTGATCGGCCGCGATGCCGGCGAGCTCGCCGGCCTCGGTGCGAATGGCGTCAAGGTGGTCAGCGACGCGGCGCCGCTGCTCAAAGACGCCGACGGCTTGATCGAGTTCACCATCCCGGCCGCGACTCTTGCCTTCGCCGAGCTGACCGCCGCCGCCGGGCTCGTCCACGTCATTGGCACCACCGGGCATTCGGCCGAGGAGGAGAAGGTGATTGCCGCGGCAGCGCGCCGCGCCCGCATTGTCAAATCCGGCAACATGAGTCTCGGCGTCAATCTGCTCGCGGCGCTGGTCAAACGCGTCGCCAAGACGCTCGACGAGGCCTACGATATCGAAATTCTCGAAATGCACCACGCCAAGAAGATCGACGCGCCGTCCGGCACCGCACTGATGCTCGGCCGCGCTGCTGCGGCGGGCCGCGGCATCGATCTCGCGCAGCATTCGGTACGCGGCCGCGACGGCATGACCGGCGCGCGCTGTGCGGGCGACATCGGCTTCGCTTCGCTGCGCGGTGGCACCGTGGTCGGCGATCATACGGTGACATTCGCGGGTCCGGCGGAGCGCCTCGAGCTCACCCACCGCGCCGAGGACCGCATGATCTTCGCCCGCGGGGCGCTGCACGCCGCGCTCTGGGCGCGCGAGCAGAAGCCTGGGTTTTATTCGATGGCGGATGTGCTGGGGCTTGCCGAGACTTAAGGAGCCGACGGTTACGGTGATGCTGCAATAGTCCGGGCCCTGGAGGTATTTGGTCGGCCTGTCGAAAGCAGACAGGCCGCGGCATTGTAGATAAGATCAATCTTCCATCGGTCCGTAATTCAAATGGTACGCGGAGCCCGTGGACTCATCGGCGGCCGCTATGATGCCATTCCCGCGTGGCTAGCAGGGAAGAGAAAGCCATCAAGGTGGCATTCGGCGTACGGGTTCGGCAGCTTCGCCGAGCTGCACGCATTTCGCAGGAAGAACTGGCCACGATCGCGGAACTCGACCGCAGCTACGCTCCGCCCTTTACGCTTGCTGACGGCTACCGCCGCAGCCGCAGCGGGCCGTGGTCGAGGCGTTCGCCGCTGGCGGCGAATTCGTTTTCGAGACGGCGCCGCACGGCCGCAATGGCCTCGGTTTCGATCCAATTGGCCGTGGTCCGATTGTCCTGTTCGGCGAGGAAGGCGATCGCCTCCTTCAGGTCGGTGTGCAGCCGCATCGTCACGCGCGCGGTGCGCCACCGCGACTCCAAGGTCCGCTGCCGCTCGGGTTGCCGTTCGCGCTTCCGTTTCCCAGCCATTTACCGCGCTCGATGGTTGTGCTTTAATCAGCGTGACAGCCCATGGACATATTTGGGCAGCCCCTTTGTTCAGGATTCGACCTGAATCGCCGCGCCATGTCTACGCGGCCGAAGTTGGTTTGTCGTGTCGGGAGCCGCGATGACGGCTCCGAAAAACCACCACGACGCGACGCACATGCGGGCGTTGCGGGCGGCCATCCTGCTCGAAATCGGGCTCGCGCTCGAAGCGCAGAACATCACCGACGAAGCCGCCGGCCGATCGTCGGGGAACCGGTCGAAACCCTGAAAGACACGCTCCGCGGCCGGCAAGCGCCATACGACATCGTCCGCCTGATGCGGGCGCTGGCGCGGCTCGGCGTGCCCGTCAGCCTGTCGGTGACGCCGGCGTCGACCATGCTGCGCGCCGGCGAGCGCAAGAAGGTCATCCGGTACCGTGAACCGGCCGCGGGTCAACGTTGACCCTCATCCTGAGGTGCGCGCCAAAGGCGCGCCTCGAAGGATGAGGCCGAGGCGGTGGGCGTCGGCGCCGGCGAAGCAGCGGCCGGGAGCACCTCGCGCACTCGTGAGTACGTCTTAACCCTCTGGCGGCGCGGGTGGGTTATGGCAGACGCGCTGTGCTAACGATGCGCCGGTCCTGCACTCACGCGAATCCATGAGGCCCATGCTTCCCGACGATGCCGAGCCGAGCCGTTCTGCGGCGGCGCAAGAGGCCGACGAGCCGTCAGCGTTTACGAAAGGACGCCTGACGCGGCGGCGCGTTTTGTTCGGCGGGGCGGTGCTTTTGGGCGCCTCCACCGCCAGCACCGCGGTCTATGCCGGGGCGGTCGAGCCGCAGGGGCTGGTCGTCACCCGCTACGCGCCGGCGCCACGCGGTTGGCCGGCCGGCCAGCGCCTCAGCATCACGGTGATCGCCGACCTGCATGCCGGCGGCCCGGACATGCTGGTGACGCACGTGCACCACGTGGTCGACACGGCGAATGCCTTGCGCTCGGATGTCATCGTGCTGCTTGGCGATTACGAAGCCAGATACGAATTCCCGACCGCGCGCATGCCGCCCGAACTGTGGTCGGCGGAGCTTGCTCGGCTTACGGCGCCGCTCGGCGTTTGGACGGTCCTCGGCAACCACGATTGGTGGCACGACCACGCGATGGTGCGCGAGGCGCTTGCCGACGCCCATATTCCGGTACTCGAGAACAATGCCGTGCGGCTCGGTGCGGATGGGCAAAAATTCTGGCTCGCCGGCATCGGCGATCAGCTCGCCTTTCCGCTCGGCCACCACCGCTATCGCGGCGTCGACGACCTGCCCGGCACGTTATCGCAAATCCGCAGCGACGACCCGGTCGTGCTGTTGGTGCACGAGCCCGATATTTTTACCCGCGTGCCGTCGCGCGTCGCGCTGACCTTGGCCGGGCACACCCACGGCGGCCAGATCCGGCTGCCGCTGGTTTGGCCGCTGTTCGTGCCGTCGAAATTCGGCGCGCGTTACGCCTATGGGCATATCGTCGAGAACGACAGGCATATGATCGTGTCGGGCGGGCTCGGCACCAGCATCATTCCGGCACGGCTCGGCGTGCCGCCGGAGATCGTCCAGGTGCGCCTCGGGGCGTGAGCTGAAATGTTCACCGTGGTCCTTCAAGGCTCGCTGCGCCCGCACCTTCAGGACGACGGATATGAATCACGCCCCAGTGTCAAAACAAAACGGCGCCGACAAAGCGGCGCCGGTTCAATCTGATTCGTCAGCCGGATTGGCTCAGTAGGAAGTTTCCGCCTCGGGCGCGGACGCCACGTGGGGGGCAAAGGGCTCCGTCTTATTGTGCGGCGCCAGCACCACCACGATGGTGCCGACCTTCACCCGGTTGTAGAGGTCGATCACGTCCTCGTTGGTCATGCGGATGCAGCCGGACGAGATGGCCTGGCCGATATATTCCGGCTGATTGGTGCCGTGGATGCGGTAGAGCGTGTCCTTGCCGCCGGAATACATATAGAGCCCGCGCGCGCCCAGTGGATTATGCGGGCCGCCGGTGACGAAAGCCGGCAGCGGCCCGAGCCGCGCCTGTTCGCCGGCGGTCGGCACCCAGGCCGGCCATTCTTCCATGCGGCCGACCTTGGCGATGCCGCTCCAGGCCTGCGCCTCCTCGCCGACCGCGATGCCGTAGCGGATCGCCTTGTTGTTCGGCAGCACGTAGTAGAGGAACTTGTTGTCGGAATCGATGACGATCGTGCCGGGCGCTTCCTTGCGGTCATACGAGACAATGTGGCGCTTGAACTGCTCGGGGATCGCCGCCTGCGCGTAGGGCAGGTTCGACATCAATTGCTTATCGCGTGCGGTCCAGCCGGCCTGACTGGTCGGCGCCAGCGTCTCCTCCATGCAGCCGCCCAGCATCAGGCCGATGATGACGAAAATGACCGCGCGCATGCCCATGGGATTACCCGCCGCTCCGCCGCTACGCCAACGTCCGATTCCAACGATATCTAGCGAACTCGCCGCTGCCAAGCTAGCCGTGATCGAGGTAAACGATCACAGTCCGGTCCAGGTGTTGCAGGAATGCCGCACTCGCCGCCGATTCCGTTGGATAACCAGCGAATTTCGGCACCAACCCACAGCTCCCCGGACGGCTGCCAGTGTCCCAGAGATCGATTAAGCGAGGGTTTACTACGCGCGGCAAGACGTCGTTTACCATCGCTCTGGCATGGCAGCGCAGCGCGACCGGAAATGCCACGACGACGGTCGATTTCCCGCGTGCTTCCGCCGCACTGCGCGACTACCTGCTGTTGGGAATGGTTCATGGGAAGGGATGGGTATCGACAATGAGAGACGCTGCTGCCGAAACGGCCAAGAAAATCACGCAGAAAATCACGCAGAAAACCGCGCCAAAGACCGTCGTCGCCAAGGAATTCGCCAAGGAAAATGCGGACAATGCGAAGGAAACCGCGCTGGACCGCCGCTATGGTGCGATCGGCATATCAGCCGTCGCCGCCGCGGCGCGCTATCAGGGCGCGGCCAAGAATCCGGTCTACGCCCCGGTCGCGAATGGGTGGTATGAGCTGGCCGACGAGGCCGCCTAGCACTACAGTTGCCTTTTATATCGAGGTCTGAATCCATGAGCCACCATGATTCGGGAGATCATGGATGGCGGGAGCATCGATTGAGACGACGTTGGATTTGTGGGCGTCATCGCTGCGGGACGTGAAGGGTCGGATAGCTTTGTTATTCAGCCAGGAGCGGGTCGCGGCGTCGGCGGGACGGTTTCTCGACGGGCTATTGGGGAACGAACCGCGCAAGACCGGCTGGATGCGCGCGGAAGCGGCGGGCGATCCTGGTCCGTGGCGTCAACAGGCGATCCTGGGCCGCGGGCGGTGGGATGCGGATGCCTTGCGCGACATCGTGCGCGATTACGCGCTGGAAACGCTGGCCGATGCGGATGCAGTTCTAGTCATCGATGAGACCGGATTTTTGAAGCAGGGCAAGGCGTCGTGCGGT
>JASHSE010000036.1 GCA_030036975.1 Xanthobacteraceae bacterium
GTGACGCTGATCGGTCAGAACGTCAACGCCTATCATGGCGTGGGGCCGAATGGCCGAGCGAGCTCGCTGGCGCAGCTGCTCGAACGCGCCGCCGCCAGCGCCGGCATCGAACGGCTGCGTTACACCACCAGCCATCCGCGCGACATGAACAACGATTTGATCGCTGCCCATCGCGATCTGCCGAAGCTCATGCCGCAGCTGCATCTGCCGGTACAGTCCGGCTCCGACCGTATTCTCGCCGCCATGAACCGCCGCCACACCCGTGCCGATTACCTGGACACTGTGGATCGCCTGCGTGCGGCGCGTCCGGATCTTGCGCTGACGTCGGATTTTATCGTCGGTTTTCCCGGGGAGACCGAAGCCGATTTTGCCGCAACCCTTGCTTTGGTTGAACGGGTCGGATTTTCCGGCGCATTCTCTTTCAAATACTCGCCCCGTCCCGGCACGCCCGGCGCTACCATGGCGGGTCAGATCGACGAGGAGGTGAAAGCGGAACGCTTGCGCCGCCTGCAGGCGGCCATCGACGAGCAGCAGCAGGCGTTTAATCGCCGCTGCGTCGGCCGCACCTTTGACGTCTTGTTCGAAAAGCCCGGCCGATATGACGGTCAGTTGGTCGGCCGCTCGCCTTATCTGCAGCCGGTGCAGGTCAGTGCATCGCCGTCCCTGCTCGGCGAAATCGCCGCCGTCACCATCACGGAAGTCGCCAGCAATTCGCTGTTCGGCACGCTCGCCCATGGCCGCGCGCGCGCGCCGGCGCTTGCCGCCGCAGGAGCTTGAATTTGCCGACGCGCGGTCCCGCTGGAACGGATGAATCGGTTTTCGTCGCGCCTGACAATGCGGCCCAAGTCGTGCTCAGCTTCGACGACAATCGGCTCGCCTCCATGCTGTTCGGCCAATACGGGCAAAACCTTGCGCTGATCGAACGGCGGCTCGGCGTCGTCGCCAATTCGCGTGGCAATCACGTCACGCTCGAGGGTCCGCGCGAGGCCTGCGAGCAGGCGCGCCGCGTGCTGGAAAGCCTCTACGACCGGCTCAAGCGCGGCGACGAACTGATGCAGGGCGACGTCGAGGGCAACATCCGCCTCGCCATGGCGCAGGGCTCGCTGTTCGACTTCGATCCGGCCGCGGCGCGAGAAAGTTTCGAGGAAATCAATCTGCGCAAGCGTCGCGTACGCTCCCGCACAGCCGGGCAGGACGCTTACGTGCGCGCGCTCAAGCGCCATGCGCTGGTGTTCGCCACCGGCCCCGCCGGAACCGGCAAGACCTGGCTCGCCGTGGCGCATGCGGTGCAATTGTTCGAGCGCAAGGAAGTCGACCGCATCATCCTGTCGCGGCCGGCGGTCGAGGCCGGCGAGCGGCTCGGCTTTCTGCCCGGCGACATGCGTGAGAAGGTCGATCCGTATCTGCGCCCGATATTCGATGCGCTGTTCGATCTGATGGACGCCCGCATCGTCGAGCGGGCGCTGCAGACGACCGAGATCGAAATCGCGCCGCTTGCCTTCATGCGCGGTCGCACCCTGTCGAACGCCGCCGTCATTCTCGACGAGGCGCAGAACACCACGTCGATGCAGATGAAGATGATGCTGACCCGGCTCGGCGAGAACAGCCGCATGGTGGTGACCGGCGATCCGAGCCAGGTCGACCTGCCGCCCGGACAAACGTCGGGCCTGGCCGAGGCGGTGCGCCTGCTCGACGGCGTCGCGGGTATCGCCCACGTGCCGTTCACTTCCGCCGACGTCATCCGCCACGAACTGGTCGCCCGCATCGTCGAGGCCTATGACAAAGCCGCATCGCGCGGGCGCGAGCGGCTCTGAAATGCCGGCCGCGCCACGCCGGGCATGCAAGCTCGATGTGCTTGTCGAATCCGCACAATGGAACGCGCATCGGGGGCTTAAACTGCTGCTGCGTCGGGCCGTCGCCGCCGCGGCCGGCGCACTGTCAACAAGCGCCGCGGAGCTTGCTATCGTTCTGACCGATGATTCGGCGGTCCGCCTGCTCAATCGGAAATGGCGCGGCATCAATGCGCCGACCGACGTGCTGTCGTTTCCGGTCGGTGTTTCGGCCGGTGCGCCGCCGCTGCTCGGCGACATCGTTCTCGGCTACGAGACCGTGGCGCGGGAAGCGCGTCGGGACGGCAAGCCGTTCGCCCATCATGTTGCCCATCTTGCGGTGCACGGCTTTTTGCACCTTTGCGGCCACGATCACGAGCGGGCCGGTGACGCCGAAACCATGGAACGGCTTGAGCGGGTCATTCTGCGGCGCCTTGCAATCCCGGATCCGTACCGGGCCAAGCGCCGGCCTGCATCATCGCGCGTCAAGCCGCGTCGGCAGAAGCGCCGCGCCGCATGATAAAATGACACAGAATCGATGAGCGAAGCTCCAGCACGCGGCGAACCGAGCGACAGCGAACATCGCGGCTTGCCCGCACTCGTGCCGACCGCCGGCAACGACCACGCGGCGGGTTTGTTGTCGCGGATCATGCATATCCTGTTCGGCTGGAAATCGGCGACGACGCGTGCCAACCTTGAACAAGTCCTTGCCGCGCCGCCGGCCGCATCCGGTTTCTCTCCGGAAGAAGCCGTGATGGTCAGGAACATCCTTGGCCTGCGCGACTACCGAATCGAACGCGTCATGATTCCGCGCGCCGACATCGTCGCCGTGCAACAGGACATTGCGCTGTCCGCCCTGATCAAGGTGTTCGAGAGCGCCGGACATTCGCGGCTGGTGGTCTACAACGACACGCTCGACGACCCGGCCGGTATGGTCCACATCCGCGATTTGATCAGCTTCATGGCGGCGCGCGCCGGCGCCGCTCCGCCCAATGCCGCGCCGCGCGAAGAGCCGCCGCGAGCCGACCTTGATTTCGCCAATCTCGATCTGACGATGCCGCTCGCTGCGACCCATATCGTGCGCGACATCCTCTACGCCCCGCCATCGATGCCGGCGCTCGACCTGTTGGCCAAGATGCAGGCGACACGCATCCACTTGGCGCTGGTCATCGACGAATACGGCGGCACCGACGGGCTCGTCTCGATGGAAGACCTGGTCGAGATCATCGTCGGCGACATCGCCGACGAACACGATGTCGACGTGATACCGGCGATCACGCGGCAGAGCGACGGCTCGTTTCTCGCCGCCGGCCGCGCCAGCCTCGACGAGGTGCGGGCGCTGATCGGCGATGAGTTCGATTTCGGCGAAGCGCGCGGCGAAGTCGACACGCTCGGCGGCTATTTGGTCATCAGAGCCGGGCATGTGCCGGTGCGCGGCGAGCTTGTGCCGGGACCCGGCTCGTTCGAGGCCGAAGTGCTCGATGCCGATCCGCGCCGGGTCAAGCGGGTCAAGATCTATCGCCGCAAGGATCGCCGCACGGCATTGCCGCGCGAGGTACCGGCCACCATGAAAGCACCGCCGCCCCGCCCCGCCCCGCCGCACGACGAACCCAGTCGCTCCAACCCGAACACCACGCGCTCGCCGTGACGGCAAAGCGCCTCGTCCATGCGGTCGTCCTGGCTTGGGGCTGGCGGCGCTGGCTGACCGCCTTCGCGGCCGGCGCACTGTCGGCACTGGCCATGGCTCCGTTCGATGCGTGGCCGGTGCTGTTTCTCACCTTTCCGGTGCTGGTCTGGTTGATCGATGGCGCAGCAGCGGGACGCTGGGGCGGCGTGCTGGTCGCAGCAACGACCGGCTGGTGGTTCGGTTTCGGCTATTTTGTCGCAGGCCTTTACTGGATCGGTTATGCCTTTCTGGTCGACGCACGGACGTTCGGCTGGCTGATGCCGTTTGCCGTGATAGGCCTGCCCGCGCTCCTGGCGATCTTTACCGGCCTTGGCGCGGCAGCCGCCCGATTGCTGTGGACCCGCGGCGCCAATCGCATTCTCGCCCTGGCTGTAGCGCTCAGCGCGGCCGAGTGGCTGCGCGGCCACGCGCTGACCGGATTTCCCTGGAATGCATTCGGCTACGCGCTGACCGCGCCGCTCGCGCTCGCGCAGAGCGCCTCCTTGGTCGGCATCTGGGGCCTGACTTTCATCGCGATCGCCGTATTTGCGAGCCCGGCAGCGCTCGCCGACGATCCCGCCGAAACCCGCCGGCCCTGGCTGCCGCTCGCGCTCGGCGTTGCCGTCCTGGCCGGCCTCGCCGGATGGGGCAGTTGGCGGCTCTCCCACACCCCGACCCGGCTCGTCGACAAGGTGCATTTGCGCATCATGCAGCCGAACCTGCAGCAAGACGCCCGCTTCAATTACGCGGCGCGGCAGCAGGTGATGGATCGCTATATCGCCTTGTCGGACCGGCCGTCCGGCCCGCATTCGCTCGGTGCTCACGACGCGACGCATCTGATCTGGCCGGAATCGGCGTTTCCCTTTTTCTTGACGCGCGAGCCCAATGCCCTGGCGCAGATCGCCAAGCTGCTCGCGCCCAAAACCGTGCTGATCACTGGCGCCATGAGGCTCGCCGAGCCGGTCGATCCGACCCATCCACGAGCCTTCAATTCGATCTACGTCTTCGACCACGACGGCTCGATCGCGGCGCTTTACGATAAGGTTCACCTCGTTCCGTTCGGCGAATACCTGCCGTTAGCGCCCTTGCTGGAGCGAATCGGATTGCAGGTGCTGACCAAGCAGCAGAATGGCTTCTTGGCCGGCGACCGGCGGCGATTATTGACAATACCGGGGGCGCCGCCGGCACTGCCGCTGATTTGCTATGAGGCTATTTTCCCGAGCGAAGCGGTGCCGACCGGCGCCCGGCCCGGTTGGATCATCAATGTCACCAATGACGGCTGGTTCGGGATCAGTACCGGTCCTTATCAGCATTTCCAGCAGGCGCGCCTGCGCGCCATCGAACAGGGCCTGCCCCTGGTCCGGGCCGCCAATACCGGCATATCGGGCGTGATAGACCCGGTGGGCCGCGTGATCAGCTCGCTGCCGCTCGGCCGGGAGGGCGTGCTCGACGCACCGCTGCCGCGCCCGATCGGAGCTCCTCTCTATGCCCGGGTCGGCGATACCACGGCCTTCGTCATCATCGCGATTGCCTTTTTCGCCGTGGTGAGGCGCCGTATGTCTGCCAGCGCGAAAAAAATCTGAGAGGACGGTGCCGGCCGCATTTTCGGCTCGCGGCGGTTAACCACGGCCGCCGAAGACCGCGTGACCTGAAAGCCGGCGGCAGGCAGCGGGCACGCGTTTTGCTTCGCCTGGGTGATAGATGACGCTGCCTAAACCAAAGCGGGAATCTGGGGGGCGCAACAGCGTGGCAAGTGGAGAACATCCAACCCGGATTTTGATTTTTGTGGCCATTAATGATAATAGAGGACTCATAGGAGTTCGTTATGATGGCGGTGAAAAAGACTCCGAATCCCATCGATAAGCACGTCGGCAGCCGAGTTCGCATGCGCCGAATGATGCTCAACATGAGTCAGGAAAAACTCGGCGATGCGTTGGACCTGACTTTTCAACAGGTCCAGAAATACGAAAAGGGCACCAACCGCATCGGCGCCAGCCGGCTCCAGCAGATCGCAGATATCCTACAGGTTGCGGTTGAATTCTTCTTCGAAGGCGCGCCACACGCGGGCGGCGGCTCCCGCGCCGAAGGCTTCGCCGATGCGCCCTCGCCCGCCTACGTGGCGGACTTCCTCGCCAGCTCCGACGGCTTGGCGTTGACCAAAGCCTTCATGCTGATCACCGATCCAAAACTGCGCCGCCGCATCGTGGATCTCATCGAGCAAATCGCGACCAGCGACAAGCGCTGAGCGCGCCCACCTCGTCATCACGGTACTCCAGGCCCGCGCCCACCTTCCGCCCACATCTTGACCGCGGCAGCCCTACGCGGCAACACCGTGCAGCAGCGGCAACACCGTACAGGATCGGTGCGGCACGTTGGCCGCCAATGCACCGGCCGAATTGGTCCAGCCGGAGGCGATCGGGACCAATCTGACGAGGGGAGTGTTCCGTGGCACGTGTCAACTACCTGTTCACAAGCGAGTCGGTCTCCGAGGGTCATCCGGACAAGCTCTGCGATCAGATTTCCGACGCGATCCTCGATGCGTTCATCGCGAACGACGTGAAATTGGGTATCGCCGACGAAAGCAAGGTGAACACGCGGCTCGGCTGCGAAACGCTGTGTACGACCAACAAGATCGTCATCGCCGGCGAGGGTCGCGGCCAGGAGCCGCTGTTCCGCAAACACGGCGCCAAGGCGGTGGTCAATCGCGAGTTGATCGCCGAGATTGCGCGCGGCGTGGTCAAGGACATCGGCTACGACCAGGACGGCTTTTCCTATTACGGCGCCGAGGTCGAAGTCCTGCTGCATGGCCAGTCGCCCGATATCGCGATGGGCGTCGATGCCAAGAAGAATAAAACCGGCGAGCAGGAGGGCGCCGGCGATCAAGGCATGATGTTCGGCTTTGCCTGCACCGAGAGCGAGGTCTACGAGAAAGGCTCGTTCATGCCGGCGCCGATCTATTTTGCGCACAAAATTCTCAAAGTGCTGTCGGAAAAGCGCCGCTCCGGCGCACTGTTCGATCTGCAGCCCGACGCCAAAAGCCAAGTCACGGTGCGCTACGTCGACGGCCAGCCGGTCGGCTGCACCAAAGTCGTGGTCTCGACCCAACACAATGCGCAGACCCGCAACGCCAAGAAATACAATCCCGGCATGGTCAAGGAGATGATTGCCGACACGGTGGCTTCGGCGCTGCCCGACGGCTGGATGCCGAAGAAGCCGAGCGACTTTCTGGTCAACCCGACGGGTAATTTCGTGATCGGCGGCCCCGACGGCGATTGCGGTCTCACCGGGCGGAAAATCATCGTCGACACGTACGGCGGCTACGCGCCGCATGGCGGCGGCGCGTTCTCCGGCAAGGACCCCACCAAGGTCGACCGCTCGGCGGCCTATGCGGCGCGCTACCTTGCCAAGAACGTGGTCGCGGCCGGGCTCGCCGACAGCTGCACCATCCAGATTGCCTACGCGATCGGGGTTGCCGATCCGATGTCGCTTTACGTCGATACCCATGGCAGCGGCAAAGTCGAAGAAGCCAAGCTGCAGAAGCTGCTGCCGGAATTGTTTCCGTTGCGGCCGACCCATATCCGCCGCACGCTCCAGCTGAGCCGGCCGATCTACCGGCGCACCGCCGCGTACGGCCATTTCGGCCGGGCACCCGAAAAGGATGGCGGATTTTCCTGGGAGCGGACCGATCTCGCTGACGCGCTCAAGCGCGCGTTTCGTTGATCGGCAAGCGCGCTGTCTCGCGCCGCGGCCGCCAGTCCCGCGCCCGCAATCGACGTGTTCTGATAAGGTCGGCGCGCGGCGTCAATCGCCGCAAGGCGCGGCCCGACCGGCATGAGTTCGAACCTGCAGCAATCGCGCGCTTTCTTTGGACGGCGCAAAGGTCACAAACTGCGGCCGCGCCAAGCGCAACTTATTGACGCGCTGCTGCCGCATCTCGCAATCGACATCGCCCGGCCCGCTCCTGCCGATTTGCGCACGCTGTTTGCAGCGCCGGTCGCGAACGTCGCATTGGACATCGGCTTTGGCGGCGGCGAGGCGCTGATCGCCCAGGCGAAGGCATCGCCGACGACCGGCTTCTTGGGCGTCGAGCCCTTTATCAATGGCATGGCCAAGGCGCTGGCGGGGATCGAGAGCGGGGGCTTGCGCAATATCCGCCTGCATTTCGACGACGCCGTCAGCCTCATCGCCTGGCTTCCCGACGCCGCGCTGACGCGCATCGAGCTCGTTCATCCCGATCCATGGCCGAAGCGCCGGCATTGGAAGCGGCGTTTCGTTCAGGACGAGATGATCGCCCGCTTGGCGCGTATCCTGCGCTGCGGCGGCGAACTCCGTTTCGTCACCGATGTCGCGGATTACGCCGCCTGGACGCTGCTGCGCTTTTTACGCTGCGAACAATTTCAATGGACGGCGCAATGCGCAGACGATTGGCGCAAGCCATGGCCGAACTTCACGCCCACGCGCTATCACGCCAAGGCGGCGCGCGAGGCACGCGCGTCGTGCTTTCTGGTTTTCCGCAGAGTCTGAACGAGCGTATCACCGCTCCCGGCGAACTCGCCAAGAGCGACCCCTGGCAATTCGCGGCCCCTTGCCTTGGCCCGGCGAAGCGCTATATTCGGTTCGTCCGTCATGGATACCTCATAACGGTCGGTTGATCCGAACGGTTTTGAGAGTGGGTTCCCCCGGGGCCCGCTCTTTTTTGTTACCTCAAGGCCGATGTGAAGCCCTGCCGGACGGTTCGCAGGATGAACGGCCAGAATACGATGGACGACAGTCCCGCTTTCGCTGCTACGCGCTTTGCCGACGAACCGCGGCTCATCACCGAGCCGGGGCGGGCGGCGCGCGTCGCGGCGCTGGCCGAGCCGGTGCTGGCCGGCCTCGGCTATCGGCTGGTGCGGGTGCGCATATCGGGCTTTGCCGGCTGCACCGTCCAGATCATGGCCGAGCGGCCCGACGGCACGATGGCGATCGAGGATTGCGAGGCCGTTTCGCGGGCACTCTCGCCGGTATTCGACGCCGCCGACCCGATCGAAGGCTCGTATCGCCTTGAGATTTCGTCGCCCGGCATCGACCGGCCGCTGGTCCGGCGCTCCGACTTCGACCGCTATGCCGGCCATTTGGCGCAAGTGGAGATGGCGGTCCCGATCGAGGGACGCCGCCGCTTTCGCGGCGACCTCGCCGGCACCGAAGGCGATTGCGTACGGCTTCTCTGCGCGGCGCCGGGATCCGAGCCCGCCGACGTTTTGCTGCGCATCGACGACATGACCGAAGCAAGGCTTGTCCTCACCGATGCGCTCGTTGCGCAAGCGCTGCGGCGGAGCAAGCAGGACGAGCGCAGGAGCAAAGGCGGCAACGGCTCGGCTCTGCGCCGCGATACGGAAAGTGACACGGACATTCACGCCGCGCCGGAACGCATCCGGCGCACGCCTCAACCCGATGGAGACTGAAACATGGCGACGGTAAGCGCCAACAAACTGGAACTGTTACAGATCGCCGATGCGGTGGCGCGAGAGAAGGCGATCGACCGCAAGATCGTCCTCGCCGCCATGGAGGACGCGATCGCCAAGGCGGCGCGCTCGCGCTACGGCAGCGAAACCGAAGTGCGCGCCGAGATCGATCCCAAGAGCGGCGAACTGCATCTGTCGCGCCATATGCTGGTCGTCGAGACGGTGGAAAATCCCGCCACTCAGATCAGCCTCGAGGACGCGCGCCGGCGTCATCCCGCAGCGCAGATCGGCGACACCATCGCCGATCCGCTGCCGCCGCTGCCGTTCGGCCGCATCGCCGCGCAGTCGGCCAAGCAGGTGATCGTGCAGAAGGTGCGCGAGGCGGAGCGCGATCGGCAATACGAGGAGTTCAAGGACCGCATCAGCGACATCGTCAACGGCATCGTCAAGCGGGTGGAATACGGCAACGTGGTGGTCGATCTCGGCCGCGGCGAAGCGGTGGTGCGGCGTGACGAGATGCTGCCGCGCGAGCAGTTCCGCAACGGCGATCGTATTCGCGCCTATATCTACGACGTTCGCCGCGAGCAGCGCGGGCCGCAAATCTTTTTGTCGCGCACCCATCCTGAATTCATGGCGAAGCTGTTCGCGCAGGAAGTGCCGGAAATCTACGACGAGATCGTCGAGATCAAGGCGGTGGCGCGTGATCCGGGCTCGCGCGCCAAGATCGCGGTGGTGTCGCGCGACTCGTCGGTCGACCCGGTCGGCGCCTGCGTCGGCATGCGCGGTTCGCGCGTGCAGGCGGTGGTCAACGAGCTGCAGGGCGAGAAGATCGACATCATTCCCTGGTCGCCGGAAATCGCCACCTTCGTGGTCAATGCACTGGCCCCCGCCGAAGTCAGCAAGGTGGTGATCGACGAGGAGCGCGATCGCATCGAGGTCGTCGTTCCCGATCAGCAGCTTTCGCTCGCCATCGGCCGGCGCGGCCAGAACGTTCGGCTTGCTTCGCAGCTCACCGGCAAGGACATCGACATCCTTACCGAGCAGGAGGAATCGGAGCGGCGGCAGAAGGAGTTCGAGACCCGCACCCACATCTTCGTCGACGCGCTCAATGTCGACGAAGTGATCGGCCAGCTGCTGGCCTCTGAAGGCTTCAGTTCGGTCGAGGACTTGGCGCTGGTCGAGTTGAAAGAAATCGCCGGCATCGAAGGCTTCGACGAGGACACCGCGCAAGAGTTGCAAAACCGCGCGCGCGATTATTTGGCCAAGATCGAGGCCGAGCAGGACGCCAAACGCAAGGAGCTCGGCGTCGAAGACGCTCTCAAGGAGGTGCCGGGCGTCACCACCGCGATGCTGGTCCGCTTCGGCGAGAGCGACATCAAGACAGTCGAAGATCTTGCCGGCTGCGCCACCGACGATCTGGTCGGCTGGACCGAGCGCAAGGACGGCGAGGCCGTGCGCCAAGCCGGCATTCTCGACGGCTTCGAGCTGACGCGCGATGACGCCGAGACTATCATCGTACAAGCCCGGCTGAAGGCTGGGTGGATCACCGAGGCCGATTTGGCGCCGCCTCCAGCCGCGGCCGACGCGGCCGCCCCGGCACAGGCCTGAACCGATGGAACGTGAGGATGCCGGCCGCGGCTCGACCCATGGAAACAGGCATCATGGAACCCGGCATCATGGAAGCTGGTGCGACCCAAGGCGCTGTCGAATTGGACGGCGGGCCGTACGCGCGCGAGCCTGAGCGGCTGTGCGTTGTCACGCGCGCGGCTCGGCCAGTGGCCGAGTTGATCCGCTTCGTGATTGGGCCGGACGGCGACGTCGTTCCCGACGTCAAGGGCAGATTGCCGGGCCGCGGTGTCTGGATCAGCGCCGCACGCGAGACGGTCGAAGCGGCCGTCAAGCGCCATGCCTTTGCTCGCGGTTTCAAGCGCGATGTGCGCGTGCCGGCTGACCTTGCGCGTCGCACCGAAAAGCTTTTGGAGCAGGGCACGTTGGACGCCCTCGCCATCGCCGGCAAGGCCGGTTTGGTTGCGGCGGGATTCGCCAAAGCCGCTGCGGCCCTGGAACGAGACGATGTGGTCGCGCTCCTGCATGCCGCGGAGGGTTCGGCCGATGGTGCCCGCAAACTCGAGGCCATCTGGCGGCGCCGGACGACCGAAAAAGCGCTGCCTATGATCGAATTCCTTACGTCGGCGCAATTGGATTTGGCATTGGGGCGCCCAAATGTGGTACATGCTGCCTTGCTCGCCGGGTCCGCCAGCGACACGTTTGTGTCGCGTTCGCGGCGCCTCGAGCGGTTTCGGACCGGCAGTGCGAGCGATCGTGGCAATAAGGCCGGGACGGCTGCAGCGCAGTGACTGAACGCTTACATGGATGCGTATGACTGAAACGACGAAAAATACCGGTGAAAAGCTCAGTGTGGCGTCGACCAAAACGCTGACGCTCAAGCGTGGCGGCGTCGAACAGGGCGTCGTGCGCCAAAGTTTCAGTCACGGCCGCAGCAAGGCGGTGGTGGTCGAGAAGGTCAAGCGCCGCGTCGCGAGCCCCGCCGAAAAAGCCGATGGCGGCGCCCCTGCGGTGGCCAAACGGCTGACGCCGACTGCGAAAACTCCGGCGTCCGTGGAAGCAGCACCCGCCGCCGCCCCTCAGACCGGGCTTAAGCTGGGCGTCGTGCTCCGGCCGCTCACTCAGGCGGAGATCGACGCCCGCGCCTCCGCCCTCGACAAGGCCGAGCAGGTTGAAATCCAGGAACGCGAAGCGGCAAAGCAACGCGCCGAAGTGGTTCGCCTGCAGCGCGAGGCCGAGCAGAAAGAGCGCGCCGAGGCGGCGGCCCGCAAGGCCCAGGAAGAGCAGCGCCACGCCCGCGAAGAATCGACCAAGAAAAGAGCCGACGAGCTCGCGCAAAAGCGGCTCGGCGCCGAGGTCGCGCTGGCCAAACCAGGCGCCCGCGTCAACGAAGCCGAAGAAGAGACCGAGACGCCGCGCACCCGCCGCGGCGCCGGCGGCGTTCCGGCGCGGGCACCGGCGCAACCCAGGCCACAGCGCACCGGCGGCGAAAAGCGGCGGCGCCAGCTCACTCTCGTCACCGCGCTTTCCGCCGATGAGGAGCGCGAAAAATCCGAAGCAGCATTCCGCCGCCGTGTCCGGCGCCAGACCGGCCAGCGCGACACCGAGCCCAAGGAAAAAATCATCCGCGAGGTGACGATCCCGGAGACAATCACGATCCAGGAGCTGGCCAACCGCATGGCCGAGCGCTCCGTCGACGTGGTGCGCCTGCTGATGAAGCAAGGCCACATGGCCAAGAGCACGGACACGATCGACGCCGACACCGCCCAGCTGATCGCCGAGGAGCTCGGCCACACGGTGCGGCGCGTCGCCGAGGCTGACATCGAAGAGGGCATGTTCGACGCCGCCGACGATCCGGACAAATTGCAGCCGCGCGCTCCGGTCGTCACCATCATGGGCCACGTCGACCACGGCAAGACATCGCTGCTCGACGCCATTCGCTCCACCGAAGTCGCGGCCGGAGAGGCCGGCGGCATCACCCAGCATATCGGCGCCTATCAGGTCACGTCGCCGTCCGGCGGCCGCATCACCTTCATCGACACGCCCGGCCACGCCGCCTTCACGGCGATGCGTGCGCGCGGCGCCAAGGTCACCGACATCGTCGTGCTGGTGGTGGCGGCCGACGACGGCGTGATGCCGCAGACCGTCGAGGCGATCCAGCACGCCAAGGCCGCTCACGTGCCGATCATCGTCGCCGTCAACAAGATCGATAAGCCCGACGCCAGGCCGGAACGGGTGCGCACCGAACTGTTGCAACACGAAATCCAGGTCGAATCGCTCGGCGGTGATGTGCTCGAGGTCGATGTTTCCGCCAAGGAAAAGCGCAACCTCGACAAGCTCCTCGAGTCGATCGCGCTGCAGGCCGAAATCCTGCAGCTCAAGGCCAATCCGAACCGTCCCGCCGAGGGCACCGTCATCGAGGCGCGGCTCGACCGCGGCCGCGGGCCGGTCGCCACCGTGCTGGTGCAGCGCGGCACGCTCAAGCCCGGCGACATCGTGTTGGCCGGCTCCGAGTGGGGCCGCGTGCGCGCGCTGATGTCGGACACCGGCCATTCGGTCGTGGCGGCCGGCCCCTCCATGCCGGTCGAAGTTTTGGGCTTCGGCGGCACGCCCGAGGCCGGCGACCGGCTCGCCGTCGTCGACAGCGAAGCCCGGGCGCGCGAAATCGCCGCCTATCGCGAGCGGCAAAAGCGCGAAAAGATGGCGGCGCGGCAGACCGGCATGCGCGGCTCGCTCGAGCAGATGATGAATCAGCTCAAGACCGCCGGCCGCAAGGAGTTTCCGCTCGTCATCAAGGGCGACGTGCAGGGCTCGGTCGAAGCCATCGCCGGCGCGCTGGATAAATTGTCGACCAATGAAGTGGCGGCGCGGGTTCTCTATTCGGGCGTCGGCGCGATTACCGAATCCGACGTGACGCTGGCCGAAGCCTCGGACGCCGCGATCATCGGCTTCAACGTGCGCGCCCACAAGGAAGCGCGCGAAGCCGCCGACCAGGCCGGCATCGAGATTCGCTACTACGACATCATCTACAATCTCGTCGACGACGTGAAGAAGGCGATGTCGGGCATGCTTGCGCCGACGCTGCGCGAGACCAAGCTCGGCGATGCCACAATCCTTGAAATCTTCAAGGTCTCCAAAGTCGGCAATGTCGCCGGCTGCCGCGTGACCGAGGGCGTGGTCGAGCGCGGCGCCAACGTCCGGCTGATCCGCGACAACGTCGTCGTCCATCAGGGCAAGCTGTCGCAGCTCAAACGCTTCAAGGACGACGCGCGCGAAGTCGTCGCCGGCCAGGAATGCGGCATGGCATTCGAGAACTATCAGGACATGAAAGTCGGCGACGTGATCGAATGCTATCGGGTGGAAACGGTGCAGCGGACGCTGTGAGTTCGAATCTCACGCTGCCGCTCTCGCAGTGTCGTGCCCGCGAATGCGGGGCATCCAGTAAGCGCCAGAGCGAGAGGGGTTACTGGATCGTCCGCATTTGCGGACGATGACAAAATGAAATCGAAAAATGAATTTGCTTATGGCCCGTCATCAGCATCGCGATCAGTCGGCCAGCGGCTCGCAGCGCCAGTTGCGTGTCGGCGAACTGATCCGGCACGAGCTTGCCGACATGCTGTCGCGCGGCGGCATCCACGACCCGGTGATCGAGCGCCACATGATCACCGTGCCCGAGGTGCACATGAGCCCGGATATGCGGCTTGCAACCATCTACGTCATGCCGCTCGGCGGCCATGACGAGAAAGAGGT
>JASHSE010000313.1 GCA_030036975.1 Xanthobacteraceae bacterium
AGAGCATATCTCACTCAGATAGCACCACGTTCTCGTCATGCCCGGGCTTGACCCGGGCATCCATGCGGCTTCAACGCAGCATGGATTGCCGGGTCAAGCCCGGCAATGACGAATGAAGGAGCTCGATTCGATTACAGCGGAACGTGCCTCTAGGAAGCAAGCAGCGTGGCTTTGCGCGAGTTCATCGACTACGTCAAAGGCCAGCCGGGTGTGCGGCTGCCGAGGCGCGAACAGATCGCGCCTTGGGTATCTCGGCGAAGCGGCGCGGCACATGCCGGCGCGCACGTCGCCCGGATGAGCGAAGCGGCATCCGGGAAGTGATACGCTTCAGCGCTGCTCCCGGATTTCGCTTCGCTCAGCCGGGCTACGGTCTCGGCGCCTCACAGCGCCTTGGCGGCTTCCTGCCAGCGCTGCGCGGCGGTGGGGCTGGCGACGATATCGTCGACGTTGGCGAGCTTGGCGCGGTCGCGCACCAAGCCCTTGTAGAAATCGGCTTTCGACACCGGCGGCACGTCGGCGATGACGGTCCAGTTGTCGCCGCCGTCGAGGCTTTCGAACACCTGGCCGTCGGTGTCGGCGGCGTGCAGCGAATAGCCGGCCTCGTGCACTTCGATGGTGAGCGCCGAGAACAGCGCACGCTGGCCGTTGGGCAGGCCGCCGAGCAGGCGCTGCCAGGTTTTGCCGGCATCGCGGCTGCGAAAAATCTTGCCGCGGGCGCGGCCGAGCTCGTACCAGTGCACCGGCCAGCCGACGCCGGCCGACATGAAAACGAGATCGGGCTCGCCGGGATGCAGCACCACCGCGTCTGGATAATTGGCGTCGGCCGGCATCGGCAGGCGATGGAACGATGCGCCGCCATCGTCGCTCGCCATCATGCCGACGATGCCGTTGGCGATGATGATGCGGTCGGGCCGCGCCGGATGCACCAGGATGCGGTGGATGTCGCATTCGCGCGGATCGGGATCGACGGTGAGCTCGCGAAAGCTTTGGCCGAAATCGTCGGATAGCTGCAGCGAGCCGATCTCGACGCCGACCCACAGCCGGCCGCCGTCGAGCACGATGTCCTTGATGTGGCCGATGCGCGGCGGCGGCGGAAAGGTCCAGTGCGGCAGCGATTTCGCCTGGCGGAACGCCGGCACTTCGCGCCAGCTCGTGCCGCGGTCCTCGCTGACATAAAGGTGCGCCGGCAGCGCGCCGGCGAACACGACTTCGCGGCCGGCGAGGCGCCCGGCGCGGGTCGACCAGAATTCGTGATGGGCGAGGCCGTCGTTGATCCAGCGCCATGTGATGCCGCCGTCATTGCTCCTCGCCATGCCGACACCGCGGGTCGAGGCGAACAGCGTGCCATCGTCGAGCGCGGACACGCCGGAGACGAATACGCCTTGGAGCGCACGATGCTTCACCGTCCAGCCGCGCGCGGATTTTTGCAGCACGGCAACGCCGTCGACCGTGCCGACCGCCATCGTGTCGGATGCCGTCTTGCCGCGCTGAATATTGGTGCCGCCATTGGACAACAGGATCATGGGATTTGCTCGCCGTGGTGCCGGCGAACTTTTATCGTGGATTTCGCGGATGCTCAATGTGCGCTAGGACTGACGGCGCCTCGTCGTCACCACGCGCGCATCATGGCCCGCATCTCCTCCATCGAAGAGAAAGATCATCCCGAACTTGCCGAGCTGATCGGCAAGGTGCGCGCCGGCCGGCGCGGCGCGCTGATCAACGTCTATAAGTTGCTGCTGCACTCGCCTGAGCTTGCCGCCACCTGGTTCGAGCTGATCGGCAAGGCGCGTTTTGCGACCGCGCTTGACGGCCGGCTGCGCGAGATCGCCATCCTTCGCGTCGGCTACCTCAACCGCACCGATTACGTGGTGAAGCAGCACGTGCCGGAACTGGCCGCGCCCGAAGGCTTGAGCCAGGCCGAATGCGACGCGCTCGCCGATTGGCAAAAGTCGCCGTTCTTTTCCGCGCGCGAGCGCGCCGCGCTCGCCTATGCGGATGCCATGACCCGCGAAGTGACCGTGCCCGATGCGGTGTTCGACGCGCTGCGGCCGCATTTCTCCGAGCGGCAGATCGTCGAACTCACCGTGCTGATCGGCATCTACAACATGCACACGCGCGTGTTCACCGCGCTCGCCATCGATCCCGAGCCGCATCATCGGTGAGGCGTCAGCGCGGCAATCCTGTGCTATCGTTCGATCGGCAATTCCCGCGACGATGTCTGATGCCCGCGCCGAGCCGTTATTTTGCTCCAACCTGCATGGTCTCAGCCGCTGTCGCCGTGCTGCTGGTTGCCTCGAATATGGCCGCGCCGGCGATGCAGACGAAGGCGGGGACGATCGGAGCGATCAGCCCGGCGCTGTGCAAGGACATGAGGATCCATAAGGTCCTGACCTCGAAGGCGCCGGTCGGCTGCAACAGATTGAGCCTCGTCACATTTCCGTATTTCGGCTTCGATGGCCGCGTCCATGGCGACGGCGAAATCGTGGTGATGGACGCCGCCGCAAAGCATGTCGTCGGCATATTTTCCAGGCTGGCAGAGATGCGGTTCCCGATCGCCAAGGCCAAACTGATGAATCAGTACGACGGCAATGACGACGCTTCGATGGCCGACGACAACACTTCGGCGTTCAATGCCAGAAAAATCGTCGGCGGCAGCTCGATTTCGCTCCATGCCTATGGCCTCGCCATAGACATCAATCCCGTGCAAAACCCGTTCGTGACGCGCTCGGGCACGAGCCTGAAGTTCGATCCGCCGGCGGGCATCGCGTATGCCAACCGGGTCAACGACCGCCCCTGGAAGAAGGCGCGTCCCGGAATGGCGGAATCCGCCATCGATGTTTTTGCCGATGGTGGTTTTTTGATCTGGGGCGGCTATTGGAGCGACCCCATCGATTATCAGCATTTTCAAGTCGGCCGCAGGCTCGCCGAGGAGCTTGCCCGGCTGCCGCCCGCGCCGGCAGCGAGCGCTTTTGACGCCGTTGTGCAACGCTACCGGGCGTGCCGCGCCGGTTCGGCGCACGCGAGCCGCACCGAGTGCGTTGCAAGCAGCACACCGGGCGGCCGGCCCGATTTTTGATCCGATTACGGCTCGCTCGCGAGGTACTGCCGATTCACCCGGCCTTTTGTGCCGCGGTAATTCGGCTCATGTCAGATGGTCGGCGGCCGGCGCACGCGATCAGCTACGCCACCGCAACAGGCGCCAGCGCGTCGATGTCGGTGACGACGTCGACTACGGCGGGACGGCCGGCGGCGAGGGCTTGGGCGAGCGCCGCCGGAAAAGCGGAAGCGTGTTCGACGCGGATGCCGAGCGCGCCCATGTCTTCGGCGATGCGGGCGAAATTCACTTGACGAAAGGTCCACATTTCGCGGGCCTGTTCGGTCTGCCGGCCGCCATAGACGCGATCGAAGCCGCGCTTGGATTGATTGCCGCCGCCGTTGTTGTTCACGACGGTCACCGCGGCGATATTCCAGCGCGCGGCGGTCTCGATCTCCGCGACGTGGTACCAAAAACCGGCATCGCCGGTGAACGTCACCACCGACCGCTCCGGGGCGGCGCATTTGGCGCCGAGCCCGGCCGGGAACGCCCAGCCGAGATGGCCGGCGCTGCGCATATAGCTTTGCCGCGGGCTTTTCAGGTCGTACATGCCGCCCATCCACATGCCGGCATGGCCGGTGTCGACCACGACGATGGCGTCGTCGGGCATGTGCCGCGTCAGCTCGTGGCACAGCCGCTCCGGCCGGATCGGCACTGCG
>JASHSE010000314.1 GCA_030036975.1 Xanthobacteraceae bacterium
GCTCGCCGAAGGAAACCGCGCCGGCTTCCACGGAACGCTTCTCGGACATTGTACGCCTCACACGCCGGCAGCATCGCCCGCCAGCGGGCGCAAGTCCAGGGTCGGACCGGCCAAGCTGCCGACATGGTTGCTGGGGCCGCCGTAACGGCGTTCGCCGCACCGCGGACGCACCAAGCGGCTGGAAAGCGCACAAAAAAGAGCCGCCGTTGCCGGCGGCTCAAGGTGATAACAGGGAGGCGTCAAACAGAGTGGACAGGAGCCACTCGATGTCCAGAAGATGGACAATACCGTAATGAACGAGAAAGCTTAACGAAAAGTTAATAAAATACAAAAACTTGGCGAGTTTGTTTGGAGTTCGAATCGAAGAAGGCTACGGCGCACGGGATGCCGCGTGGACCAGTCGCTTATTTCTTGAAAAACGTGTCGGCCGCCGATTTCGAGGCGCGTTTTCTGGCCATTTCGGCCTCGAGCCGACCGATTTCCTCCTTGAGCAGCGCGATCCGCTCAGTCAGCTCGGCGACGGACAGCAGCGCAAGATCCTGGCCCATTTCGTGGACGATCTTTTTCTTGGGCAGTTCGTCCGGATCGATGGCGGCCATGATGCGCTCCTTCGTGAGTTGGAATTTAGCGCCGATACGCAGCCTTGTCAGCGGCCGGCGAAAACGCGGCTGACTCCTTGAAAGTTAACGGGAAAATCCTTGCTTGCCGATGCCGAAACAGGTTACGCAAGCGATCCCTCGCCGCCACCGAGCTTGGCGAAATCTAGCCGTGAATTCGGCGCAAAGGCGGTTCGATATGGGTTCGGGGAAGAAGTGATCGTCGGGGCGCGGTCCGCGCCGATGCCTGATGTCGGAGGGCAGCGTTGGCATTGTCCCGTGCCGCGGTGAAGCTTGGCGTGCTGGCGCTGATTGTGGCAGCCGCTCTGGGCGTTCGGCCAGCCTGGGCCGTCGAAGCCGTCAACGTGCCCAATAGCGGCCCGCCGATCGATCTGACCGGCGCCGTCGAACTGCAGCATTCCGACAGCGACCGCGTCCAAGTCTCGACGGCGCCCGGTCCCGACGGCATCGTGCGCCGCATCGAGGTGCGCGCCCGCGAACCGGACAGCAACTGGGCGGTGTTCTCGCTCGCCAATAACGGCGATCAGCAGATCGACCGACTGATCGTGGCGCCGCACTATCGCATGGTCGGCTCCGGCCTGTTCTGGCCGGATCTTGGCACCTCGCGCATCGTCTACATCACGCCCTCGTCCGGCGATCCGCCGGAGCGTCAAGAGAACGCCGGCGCCGACGTCTACCGCATCACGCTCGATCCCGGCACGGTGATCACCTTCGTCGCCGAACTGCGCACGCGCAACCTGCCGCAGCTCTATTTGTGGGAGCCCGACGCCTACAAGGACAAGGTCAATTCGCTGACGCTGTATCAGGGCATCGTCATCGGCATCGCCGGACTGTTAGCACTGTTCCTGACCATCCTGTTCGTGGTCAAGGGCAGCGTGATGTTCCCCGCCGCAGCAGCTTTGAGCTGGGCGGTGCTGGTCTATATCGGCATCGACTTCGGCTTCTGGGGCAAGGTGTTCGAGATCTCCTCAGGCACCGAGCGGGTTTGGCGGGCTTCGGGCGAAGCGATACTCGCGGCGACGCTGCTGGTGTTTCTGTTCGCCTATCTCAATCTCAATCGCTGGCACGTGCGCTACGCGCACATCACTGCCGGCTGGCTCGCCTTTCTCGCCGCGCTCGTGGCGGTGGCGCTGTTCTCGCCCGAAGTCGCTTCCGGCATCGCCCGGGTCTCGCTGTTCCTCATCGCCGTGTTCGGGCTCGCTCTCGTCATCTATCTTTCGACCCACGGCTACGACCGCGCCGTCATGCTGATCCCGACTTGGCTGTTGCTGGTGGTCTGGGTGTTCGGCGCAGCGCTGACCGTGCTCGGCTATCTCACCAACGATATCGTCGCACCGGCGCTCTTAGGCGGCCTCGTCCTTATCGTCATGCTGATCGGCTTCACGGTGATGCAGCATGCCTTCGCCGGCGGCATCGCCCACGGCATCGTCTCCGACGTCGAGCGCCGGGCGCTGGCGCTGACCGGCGCCGGCGACATGATCTGGGACTGGGATGTCGCCTCCGATCATGTCTTCACCAGCGCCGAGACCGAAGCCATGCTCGGCCTCAAGGGCGGCACGCTGCAGGGGCCGGCCGGCAAATGGCTGGAGGTGCTGCATCACCTCGACCGCGACCGCTTTCGCGCCACCCTCGACAGCGTGCTGGAGCAGCGCCGCGGTCGCGTCGCGCAGGATTTCCGGCTGCGCACCGCCGACGGCCATTATCTCTGGTACGCCTTGCGCGCCCGGCCGGTGGTCGGCTCCGACGGCGAGGTGGTGCGCGTCGTCGGCACGCTCAACGACGTGACCGCGTTCAAGACCGCCGAAGAGCGGCTCCTGCACGATGCCGTGCATGACAATCTCACTGGGCTGCCCAATCGCGAGCTGTTTCTCGACCGGCTGCAGGCCGTTCTGGGCTTCGCCAAATCCGATCCGGCGAAACCCGACGCGGCGCTGCGGCCAACCGTCATGGTGATCGATCTCGACCGCTTCAAGCAGGTCAACGATTCGATGGGCATGGCGGTCGGCGACTCGATTCTGCTGACGCTGGCGCGCCGGCTCGGCCGGCTGATCAAACCGCAGGACACGCTGGCACGGCTCGCCGGCGACCAGTTCGGCCTCGTGCTGCTCTCCGAACGCGACAGCGGCCGCATCACCACGTTTGCCGAAACCATCCGCCGCACGCTGCGCGCGCCGATTGCATTCAAGGACCGCGAAATTTTCCTCACCGCCTCGATCGGGTTGATGCTCGGCGACGGCGAAGCGCCGCGCGCCGAAGAAATGCTCAAAGACGCCGAACTGGCGATGTATCACGCCAAGCGCAGCGGCGGCGACCGCATCGACGTCTTCAAGCCTTCCATGCGTGCGCGTAAGACGGACCGACTGTCGATCGAGTCCAATCTGCGGCGCGCGCTGGAGCGCGATGAGATCACCATTCTGTATCAGCCCATCGTCCGCCTCGACGACCGCGCCGTCGCCGGGTTCGAGGCGCTGGCGCGCTGGAACCATCCGAAGCTCGGCCGGCTGTCGCCGTCCGAGTTCATTACCATCGCCGAGGAGACCGGTCTGATCATCGAGCTTGGCCTATCGGTGCTCGAGCGCGCCGCGCGCCAGCTCAGTTCATGGCAGCGCACGCTGCGCCACCGCGAAGCGCTGTTCTGCAGCGTCAACGTCTCGTCGCGGCAATTGCTGCGCCACGACCTCATTGCCGACCTGCGCACGGTGATGGCGCGGCTGCCGCTGACCCGCGGCTCGCTCAAGCTCGAACTCACCGAATCGGTGGTCATGGAAAACCCCGAACACGCCGCGCAGATGCTGCAGCGCATCCACGAACTCGGCGCTGGGCTCGCGCTCGACGATTTCGGCACCGGCTATTCGTCGCTGTCGTATCTGCAGCGCTTTCCGTTCGACACCATCAAGATCGACCAGTCCTTCGTGCGCACGACCGCGAAAGGCACGCGCCCGGTGATCCTGCGCTCGATCATCGCGCTGGCGCACGATCTCGGCATGGACGTGGTGGCCGAGGGCGCGGAAACCGATTCCGACGCGGTCGAGCTGTCGCAGCTCGGCTGCGAATACGCGCAAGGTTTTGCTTTCGGCGAGCCGATGACGGCTGAGCGGGCGCGGGCCTTCCTGCAGCCGGAGCGCGGCGCGCGCCCGCGCACCGATGCGCGCCAAGTTTCGGACGTCGGCCAGCGCTGAGCGAAAGGCCCGCGCGGGTTTTGATTATAGCAATCTTGCGTTGATTAACAAAAAAGGTACAATCTGATTCTTTGCACCTGGAGGGGTCCGATGAAAGCTACTGCCATTGCCGCGCTGATCACCGCTGCCATCTTGACTGCCGGGACCAGCGGCCAAGCTGCGTCCAACAACGATATCACGAGACAGGCCGTGTTCTGCGAGGGCACCTACGCGCTCTGCATCCGCGCCTTATGTACTGCGGATCCGTCGGGCGGCAGCACTGTCGAGTGCGGCTGTGTCGTCGAACAGGGCTGGTCGATGGGACCGGGAAACTGCGCCAGTCGCCAGCCGGTCACCAAGGACGGTGTGACGACCGTCGTCTCAAGCTATTCCAACGCCTTCAACAACGCGGACAAGACGCTGACCTGCGCCAACAAGGACACCCAATGGGCTAATTGCTACGGCGCGTCGTGCGTGGTCGATTCGCACGATCCGAAAGCGGCAGCCTGCAAATGCCCGGTTCAGACCGGCGCGATGAGCACTCTCGGCGGCTCGTGCGACCACGACAACTGCAGTAAGATTTGGTCGGCTGCGACGCCGGCGGCCCAACACATTGTCAGCCGCTATTTCTACCGTTACATGAAGCAGCACCACCCGAAAGATCCGACCAATCCGCCGGCAGCGGCCTGCTTCAAGAAGCCGAGCTGATTCGGAATCGGAAGTCGGCAGCCGCTGATTTCTGATTTCTGGATTGCGACTTCCGAATCACGCGTGTCCGGCGTCGCTCGACAGCATGCCGAGATCGATGCCGATCTTCTTGAGCGCGCGGCTGTATTTGCCTTCGATGTCGCCGCCGAAGATCAGCTCCGGATCGGCTGCGCAATGCAGCCAGCCGTTGGCTTGCATTTCGTTCTCGAGCTGGCCGGGCGCCCAGCCGGCATAGCCGAGCGCCAGGATGGCGCTTGCCGGACCTTCGCCGCGCGCGATCGCCTTGAGGATGTCGATGGTGGCAGTGAGACAGATGCCGTCGTCGATCGGCAGCGTCGAGTCCTCGATGAAAAAATCGGCCGAATGCAGGACGAAGCCGCGTTCGGTCTCCACCGGCCCGCCGCGCATCACCTTGACGCCGCCGGCGCGCGGCGACAGCTGAATGCGCTGTGCGGCCGGGATGACATCGAGCTTCACCAAAAGGTCGGAAAACCTGACGTTGGGCGCCGGGTGATTGACGACAATGCCCATGGCGCCTTCGGACGAATGCGCGCAGATATAGATGAGCGAGCGCGCAAACCGCTCATCCATCATCGCCGGCATGGCGATCAGCATTTGGCCGTCGAGGTAACCCCGTCCCCTCGTTGCCAATTTGCCGCGCCGCGTTTTCATGGTGTGAAAGGTTAGCCCAACGGTTCGCAATTGCAAACGAACGGAATCATCAAAAGTTCACGACGGCCTTCGCGCATCCGAAACAGCCGGCGAAAAGTGGATCGTTATGGGCCGCTGTGTGACGATTTCCCGGCGGTATTGGGGTTGAAGCGCTGCGTCGACGGCAGCGCTGCGCTTCGCAAAACCACACGATGAGCGCGCGGCTCACGATCATGTCAGTAGCGCGTGCACACGCTTCACCTTAAAGAGCGTTATGCTCGGCATATTCCCCGCAAAATTAACGGTTATGACCGCCGCCGTGCTTGGCCTCGCCGGTATTTTGCCGGCGCGGGCGCAGGATGCCTCGGCGTGGCAAAAGGAAGCACATGCCGCGACGCGCCTGCTCGCCGGCACAGCGGTCAAAACCGCCAATGCCGCGGCGTTGCGCGCCGGCGTCGAGATCAGGCTCGACAGCGGTTGGAAAACCTATTGGCGCTACCCGGGCGATACCGGCGTGCCGCCGAGCTTCGATTTCGCCGGCTCCGACAACGTGAAATCCGTGCAGGTCGAATTCCCGGCGCCGGAACGCTTTTCCGACGGTGCCGGCGGCCATTCGATCGGCTATATGGGTGACGTGATCCTGCCGCTGCGGGTCATTCCCAGTGACGTGACCCGGCCCGTAGCGCTCCATGTGAAGATTAATTACGCGGTCTGCGGCACGCTGTGCGTGCCCACCCAAGCGTCGCTCGACCTGACGCTCACCGGGCAAGGCGCCGACGAGGCCGCTTTGGCAAAGGCGGAGCAGCAGGTGCCCAAACGCGTGGCGCTCGGTGCGAGCGGCGGCAACGCGCTCGCCATTCTGTCGGTGCATCGCGAGCCGGGCGTGCCGCATGAGCGCGTCGACGTGGAGGTCGCCGCCCCCGCGGGCGCGCCCGTTGAGCTTTTTGCCGAGGGGCCGACAGCCGAGTGGGCGCTGCCGCTGCCCGAGCCGGCCGGCCCGGACAGCGGCCCGACACGGCGATTCACATTCGACCTCGACGGCCTGCCGCCGGGCGCGCAGGCCAAGGGCGCGACGCTGACGCTCACTGCGGTCTCGGGCGCCAACGCCATCGAGGTTCCGGACCATCTCGACTAATTCGCGCGCTACGCTAGTTTAGGCCGGCCGCTTCAGCGGATGATTTTTACCCATGCATGGATGAGGATACGACTATGGCCATCAAGGTTGGCGACCGCGTACCCAACGGCACGTTCACGGTGATGACGGCCGACGGACCGAAGCCGAAGACGAGCGACGAATTGTTCAAGGGCAAGAAGGTGGTGCTGTTTGCGGTGCCGGGCGCCTTCACGCCGACCTGCCACAAGAACCATCTGCCGGGCTTCGTGAAGAACGCCGGCGCGATCAAGGGCAAGGGCATCGATACGATCGCGGTGACCGGCGTCAACGACGTGTTCGTCATGGACGCCTGGAAGAAGGCCTCCGGCGGCGACGCCATCGAGTTTTTGGCAGACGGCAGCGGCACCTGGGCCAAGGCGGTCGGCCTCACCATCGATTTGACCGAGCGCGGGCTCGGCCTGCGCTCGCAGCGCTATGCCATGGTGGTCGACGACGGCGTGGTGAAGACGCTCAACATCGAGGACGGTCCCGGCAAGGCCGACGTTTCCGGCGCCGACAATCTGATGAAGGGGCTGTGAGAGTTATCCTCACCCTGAGGCGCTCGGCGCGCAGCGCCGAGCCTCGAAGGGCGAGGCATCCAAATCGGCTTTAGCCGATTTGGACACTAAATGTGCCGAAATCGGGCAAGCCCGATTTCGGTTGCGCCTCGGCCTCATCCTTCGAGGGCCGCTTCGCGGCCACCTCAGAGAATGTGAATCTATTCGCGTTTTGCGATTTTCCAGGGTCCTAAGTCCTTGATTTGACTCAGGTCGCAAACCTCCAAAATCAATAGATTCACAGGCTCTCAGGATGAGGTCAACAAAAACGCCTCTCCGCGGCGATCCGGAATGACGGGCTCACTTCGCCACCGCCCTGCCTGCCGCCCGCACTTCGGCGATCGCCTGACGCGCCAACAGATCGGCGCGCTCGTTCATGGCATGGCCGGCGTGGCCGCGCAGCCAGTGCCAGCGCACCTGGTGCGGCTTGAACGCGGCATCAAGGCGCTGCCAGAGATCGACGTTCTTCACCGGCTTCTTGTCGGCGGTGCGCCAGCCGTTGCGCTTCCAGTTTTCGATCCAGCTCATGATGCCGCTGCGCAGATATTGGCTGTCGGTATAGAGGTCGACGCGGCACGGCCGCTTGAGCGCCTCGAACGCGGCAATCGCCGCCATCAGCTCCATGCGGTTGTTGGTGCTGTTCGGCTCGCCGCCTTTGAGCTCTTTCTCATGATCGCCGAACGTCAGAATGGCGCCCCAGCCGCCGGGGCCGGGATTGCCCGAGCAGGCGCCGTCGGTGTGAACAATGACGTGCGGCAACGACGCGCCGGTCACGGCTCGTCCAATCCGTAATCGCGCGCGCTCTTGACCGTCTGGTGGAAGCGCAGCTTGCGCGCATATTCGCGCGGATCCTTCGGCCGTACCAGCGCGCCCGGCGGCACGTCGAGCCAGTCGACGAGCCTGGTGAGCAAAAAACGCAGCGCTGCGCCGCGGGCCAGCAGCGGCAGCCGCGCCCATTCGTCGGGCGACAGCGGCCGCGCCTTGGCATAGCTCGCCAGCAGCGCCCGGCCCTTGGTGACGTTATACGAATGATCCGGCTCGAAGCACCAGGCGTTGAGGCAGATGACGACGTCGTAGACCAGCGTGTCGGTGCAGGCGAAATAAAAGTCGATCAGGCCGGAGACGCGGTCGCCGAGAAAAAACACGTTGTCGGGGAACAGATCGGCGTGGATGACGCCCTCGGGCAGGCCGCGCGGCCAGTCCCGCTCCAGCATATCGAGTTCGGCGGCGACGACCTTTTCCAGATTCCTTTCGACGTTGTGGGCGCGCTCGCGGCAGCCCTCGTAGAGCTGCCGCCAGCCGGCGACCGACAGCGAATTGTCGCGCCGCATGGCAAAATCGGCGCCGGCAAGGTGCAGGCGCGCCAGCGCCTCGCCGAGCGCCGCGCAATGCGCCGCGCTCGGGCGGCGGATCCACATGCCGTCGAGAAACGTGACGATCGCGGTCGGACGGCGGGCGAGCTTGCCCAGCACCTTGCCGGCCTTGTTCTTCACCGGCTGCGGACAATTGATGCCGCGGGCGGCCAGATGCTCCATCAGCGCCACAAAGAACGGCAGATCGCGTTCGGCCACGCGCCTTTCGTAGAGCGTGAGGATAAAATGGCCGCGGCTGGTATGCAGCAGAAAATTCGAGTTCTCGACGCCCTCGGCGATGCCCTTGTAGGACAACAGATCGCCGATGTCGTAGCCGGCAAGGAAGACGGCAAGCTCTTCGGCCGCGACATCGGTGTACACCGCCATGAGGCTTTCTCCAGCGCGTCGCGGCTAAAAACCCGGCGCGCGCGCCGTCGTCAAGGTGCGTCGCCGGCAAGCCAGCGCGCGAAGCGTGCGCAAAGGTCTGCCGTTTCGGAGCCGCCGTCGCGGTAGATCACCGCTGCGAGCGAGCGGCCCTCGGCATGCGCCAGGCGGAACGCCATGGAGCGGTACTGTTCGGTATACTGCGCCGTGCGGCTCCTCCCCGCTATCGCAACGATAGGAGAATAGGCGCGCCGCGGCCAGCGTTTCACCGCCGCAAACAGCCGACCGTCCGCTCATCGCCGCCGGGCTGAACGCGACAGCGCCGTTGCGCAAATGCGCGCGCGATGATTACTGATGCCGCTCTTCGCCGGGAACAGAAATGAAAGCCATCGTTCTTCACGAATATGGGCCGCCGGACGTTTTGCGCTACGAGGACGTACCGGACCCGGTGCTGCGCGACGGCGAAATCCGCATCCAGGTGCATGCGGCGACGGTCAATCGCGTGCTCGACGTGAGCCTGCGCGCCGGCCGCGAGCAATACCGCGGCCCGGTGCTGCCGCTCATTCCCGGCGTCGATTGCGCCGGCGTCATCGATGCGGTCGGCCCCCGCGTGACGCGCTGGCGCGTCGGCGACCGCGTCGCCGCCGCCGGCGTCATGCCGCTCGAAGTCTGCGCCGAGGACGGCAGCGGTTACAATGGGCCGCAGGGCATGATGGGCATCAAACGGCCGGGCGGCTTCGCCCAACTCATTGCGGTGCCGGCCTGCGCCGTGGCGGCGGTGCCCGAGCTCCTCGATTTCCATCATGCCGCGGTCATCATGCGCCACGTGCCGACCGCTTGGAATCTGCTCATGCACGTCGCCGAGCTTAAGGTCCACGAGACCGTGCTGATCATGGGCGCCGGCGGCAATCTCGGCACGATCGGCATTCAGATCGCCAAGAACGTGATCGGCGCAAAAGTGATCGCCGCAGCCGGCTCCGACGCCCGCGTCAAGCTCGGCATCAATCTCGGCGCCGATTTCGGCGTCAACTACGCGACGCAGAACATTCGCGACGAGGTTTTACGGCTTACTCATGGCAGGGGCGTTGACGTGCTGTACGACAACATCGCCAATCCCATGGTACTGCCGCTGGCCTTCGACGCCATCGGGATGAACGGTCGCCTGGTTACCGCCGGGGCGCATGCCGGACCTGATGTATCGATCGATTTCTCGCACCTCTACCACAAGCGCATCACGATCAAGGGCCGGCCGGGTTTTACGCCCGCCGACCTGCCCGATTGCCTCGCCGCCGCCGCCGCAGGCAAGGTCGTGCCGCAGATCGACAAGATCATGCCGCTGTCGCGCGCCGCCGAAGCCCACCGCCTGATCGAACAGAACGGCGGCCAGGGCAAGATCGTGCTCGACCCGACGTTGGATGTGTAGGGCGGGCGTCGCGCCCGATACAGTAACCGCGTGGGCAAAATCGTTCACGCGCGATGCCCACGCGGACTCCGCGCTCAGACGATTTCGCCCACCCTAGTCGCTTCCTCGACGAAGACCTACTGGCCGAGTTCTCCGCCCAAGGCGCTCGCGAATGCGCGCCCGAACAGATCGGCGGCGCCGCCGGCGGCAAACGTCACCGCCAGCTTGACCGGCCGCGCCGGATAGGATTGCGCCGCCGCCGACCACGACAATGCGAGACTTAACGCCGCAATCAGAACGGGCCGGATCACGCCTTGCTCCCGTGCTTGGCGCTTCCGCCACGGCATCGCACGTTCGCGAATTTTCCGGCGTGAGCAGTTGGCAGCTTGTCGGACCAACGTCGGCGCGGCATTATGATGATACGGGCGAGATCCCGGCAAGGGGCTTAAAGTCCGGAGGGAAAATCATCTTACGCCCGAACTCGAAGCACGTGGGGCGTGTGCATGAAAGCAATACTGCTACCAACCGAACATCAGGCTTCGATGCAATCGGCGCTGGATACCGCACTGCTACTGGCGCGGAAATTCGGCTCGTGCATCGAAGGCTTTGCGCTGCGGCCCGGCGTCGCCGATCTGGTGGCGATGGATCCGGACAGCGGGCTGACCATGGTGGCGGTGAAGGAAAACGACGCCGAACTGGTCAAGCACGCCGAGGAGGTGTTCCACACGTTCATGGACCGGCACAACGTGTCGCCTTTATCGGGCGCGGCGGGGACCGCCCCGTCATGGTCCTGGCACAAGGACGCGCCGAGCGGCCACGATTTCGTCGGCAGCTACGGCCGCGTCTTCGACATGATCGTGTTGGCGCGGCCCGGCCCGGAATGGCAGAGCCCGTCGATGATCACGCTCGAATCAGCGCTGTTCGAAAGCGGCCGCCCGGTGCTGATCGCGCCGCCGGCGTCGCCGCGCACGCTCGGAACCAACGTGCTGGTCGCCTGGAACTGCAGCACCGAGCAGGCGCGCACCATGGGAGATGCCATGCCGATCCTGCGGATAGCCGAACGCGTCACCATCGTCACTGTCGAGGGCAGCACGGTGGCCGGCCCGAGCGGCGACGAAATGGCGCGCACGCTCAAGATCAATGGCGTGGCCGCCGAGCCGATCACGCTCAAGCCGAGCGGCAAGCGCATTGCCGGCGAAGTTTTGCTCGCCAAGGCCGACGAACTCGGCTGCGACCTGATCGTCAAGGGCGCCTACACGCAGAGCCGATTGCGCCAGATGATTTTCGGCGGTACCACGCGGCACATTCTCGCCAATGCCAAGTTGCCGGTATTGATGGCGCATTGATCCAATTGTCCGGACTCTACCAAACGCTGTCGCCGTTCGCCTACGCGCTGCTTCGCATCGCGGTCGGCCTTGCTTTGGTGCCGCATGGCCTGCGCAACACGTTCGGGTTTTTTCCGAACACCGGCGTGCGCGCGCTCAACCTGAAGGACCTCGCGGCTCAGCTTGATCGCGACGGCTATCGCCCCGGGCGCTTCTGGGCGTCGGCGATCTCGGTCACGCAATTAGTCGGCGGCCCCTTGCTCGCCTTGGGACTGTTCACACGCCCCGTCGCGCTCGTGGTGCTGCTGTTCCTGCTGGTCGCCAATGTCGAGCGCTGGCGCGTCGGCGGCTATTTTTGGAACAAGCTCGGCCTCGAATACACGTTGATGTGGACCATCGCCGCGTTCTATGTGCTGGTGCACGGCGGCGGATTTTTTTCGCTCGACCATCTGATCGGTTGGAATTTTTGAACCGCGGCGTTCGATGCTCGCTCGCCGCTGCATCGTTCCCCGGCACGAATGCGCGATGTCATAAGGAGAACGCTGTGCCGTTCATCGATGCCAATGGCGTGAGTTTGCATTACGAGCTGGCCAGTGGCCGCGGCCCTTCCGTGGCGCTGATGCACGAACTCGGCGGCACGCTCAATTCGTGGGATGCCGTGGCGCCGCGGCTTGCCGCCCGCCGCCATGTGCTGCGCTACGATCAGCGCGGCGCCGGATTGTCGGAGAAGGTGCGGCAGGAATTTACCAACGACGTGCTGGTCGAGGACTTTATTGCCCTGGCCAAAGCGATCGGCCTCGCCCCGCCGTACCATTTCGTCACCGTGGCCGCCGCCGCCACCCAGGCGCTGCGCTTTCTCGAACGGCACCCGGAGCAGGTCGGCTCTCTCGTTCTGTGCAATCCGGCACCCGGCGTTGATCCGAGCCGCGCCGCGGCGCTCGACGAGCGCGCCGCGTTCGCTATGCGCGAAGGCATGCGCGCCTCGCTGCCGACGACGCTTGCCGTTTCGTATCCGGACCACCTCGGCGAACGCTCCGCTTACGAGGCGTATCGCGGCCGCTATCTCGGCAACGATCCGGTCGGCTTCGGCTACGGCTTCCGCGCGCTCGCGCGCACCAACATGCTGCACATGCTGCCGAAGATCGGCTGCCCCACCCTGGTGGTCGCCGGCCGCCACGACACGGTCCGACCGCCTGCCGGTACCGCCGAACTCGCCAGGAAAATTCCGGGCGCGCGCTTCGAGCTGATCGAGGCCGGTCATTTCATGCCGACGCAGGGACCAGAGCCGCTGTTGGCCGTGCTGGATGATTTCCTGCCGGCGTAAACAGCGAAAAATCATGCAACGAAAGCACTGACGATGAAAACCAAAGCGAACGGCATCACTATCGATTATCAGGTCGACGGCCCCGAGGGCGCGCCCTGGCTCGTCTTCTCCAATTCGCTCGCGACCTCGACCGCAATGTGGGACGAGCAGGCCGCGGCGCTGCAATCCGTCTTCCGCGTGCTGCGCTACGACCAGCGCGGCCATGGCGGCACCGAGGCGCCGCCCGGCCGCTACGCCTTCAATACGCTGCTTGACGATGCGCTCGGTCTCCTCGACGCGCTGGGCATCGCCAGCGTGCATTTTGCCGGCCTATCCATGGGTGGTGCCACTGCGCTGGGGCTTGCCGAGCGCCATCCCGAGCGGCTCGACCGGGTCATCGTCTGTGACTCGCCCTGCCAATCGACGCCGCAGTCGAGTCAACTTTGGGAGCAGCGCATCGCCGTGGCGCAGACGCAGGGCATGGCGGCTTTGGTCGAACCGACGATCGGGCGCTGGTTTGCGCCCGAGACCTTAGCCAAGAACCCGCCGCACCTTGACAAGGTGCGCGCCATGATCCGGAGCACTCCGGTCAACGGCTTTATCGGCTGCGCCGCCGCGCTCGCCAACCACGACTATGCCTCCGCAGCCGCCACGGTGCACCGGCCGGTGCTGTTCATGGCCGGCGAAAAAGACGGCGCCACGCCGGCGGCCATGCGCAAGCTGCACGAAAAAGTTGGCGGCTCGCGCTTCATCGAACTGCCCGGCGCCGGCCACATCTCCAACATGGACCGGCCGGCCGAATTCAACCGGGCGCTGCGCGATTTTTTGGGCGCTTGACCGAACGCACGGCGCCGGCATTAACCGCAGTCGAATTCGGCAGCATCGGCGCTATGATTTTTCAGCGGGGCACGCATCGCCGCGTGCGGAACCGGAAGCTTTGCAAACACAAGTTCCAATCATTATACCTTAAGAAACAGCCAGATGAGACGTTGCCGCCAAGGCGCAAGACCGCTCACAAGACCGCTCATCGGCAGGAACGCCACACCCGCCTTTACAGGAGATTCTCATGGCCACGGTGACAATGAAGGCCCCCGCGCCGGGCGGGCTGTCCAACAAGGCGCGCGAGTTGATGGAGGCCATCAACACCGATGCCGGCAAGCACAACATCTGGGTCCGCACCCAGGCCAACGCGCCGGCGCAACGGCCGTGGTTCAGCGAGACTAGCGGCGAAGGTTCCGGTCAGGTCGCCAGCGGCCGCGTCGCCGTCGCCCAGCTAAAAACCCTCCCGTATATGTGGAAGTGGACCGAGTACGGCGGCTACCTCAAGCAGATTTCGCAGATCGCGCAAAAAGCCGACGTGTCGCCGATCGAATTCGCCGACCGGCAGAGCATCCTGTTGCTCAATCCCGGGCTGAACGGGCGGCTGCAGGTCACCAACACCATCCGCTGCGCCATCTCGATCTACAATCCGGGCGACGTGGCGCCGGTGCACCTGCATTCACCGAATGCGAGCCGCACCATCCTCTCCAACAAAGGCGGCTACACCGTCATCGAAGGCGAGCGGGTCACCGCCAACCGCGGCGATCTTATCCTTACCCCGAACGGCACCTGGCACGACCACGGCAACGATGCGGAAGAGCCGGTGATCTGGATCGACACGCTGGACTGGCCACTGATGGAGTTTTTGGACGCCGCCTGGGTCGATCACAACATGCCGGGCGCGCAACGCAACACCAACGTGCAGGCCATTACCGTTCCGGAAGGCTATTCCCGGCATCTCTACAGCCATGGCGGACTTAAGCCGACCTTCGTCGACCATCAGCGCGGCGTCGGCCGTGATCCGTCGCCGCTGTTCCACTTCCGCGGCGAGGACGTCAAAGAGATGCTGCACAGCCTGCGCAAGGAAAAGGGCGACCCGCACGAAGGCATCAAGCTCGACTTCGTCAACCCGGTGACCGGCGCGCCGGTGTTCAAGACGCTGAACTATTCGGCGCAGTTGCTCCGTCCCGGCGAAGAGACCGAATGGAAGCGCGAGACCGCGGGCACCTATTACGTCTGCATCGAAGGCTCAGGCGCAACCGAAGTCGGCGGCAAGCGCTTCGAGTGGAGCCACAACGACCTGTTCGTGGTGCCGAACTTCCTGTGGCGGCGCCACATCAATACCGGCAAGGACGACGCGATCATCTACTCGGTTTCCGACGCCGCGCTGATGCGCGCCATCGGCCAGTACTACGCGCAAGGCCGCGACAACAAGGGCAAGGTGACCGAGTTGCCGCTGCAGTAACGCGCACAGGCTCACTCGCGGTCTGCGCGGAGGACGGGCTGCCGGGCTCCGATCATTCATCTTTGATCCGATGCGGGTTGGCCCGGCGGGTCGGCCGTGTTATCTATAGGGAATGACGATTGCTCTTCGTCGCCCGCTCACCGTCGAGGACTATGTTGCCTGGGCCGGCGCTCAGGCGGAGGGTCAGCGCACTGAGCTGATCAACGGACAGATCGTGGCCATGGCGCCGGAGCGGGTGGAGCACGGTGAGGTCAAGCTCGCGGCGGCTATCGCGCTGCGAGCCGCCGTCGCCCGAGCCGGCCTGGATTGCCACACCCTCGGCGACGGCATAACGGTCCGGATCGACGATCACACCGCCTATGAGCCGGACGCGCTGGTTTACTGCGGTCAGCGGTTGGCGCGTGGTTCGATGATCGTTTCTGCTCCGATTGTCATCGTCGAAGTACTGTCGCCGGCAACAGCACACACCGACACCAGTGCGAAGTTGATCGGCTATTTCAAGCTGCCGAGCGTGATGCACTATCTCGTGCTGGATCCAGAAGCACGCAGCGTCACGCATCATGCGCGCGACCGCGTGCCGGATGTCCTCACCGCGGGACCGTTGCGGCTTGATCCACCCGGTCTCGACGTGACGGTCGAGGACTTGCTCGTCCTCCCTGACGAAGCACCGCCTCAGTGCGAATGGTCGGGCGGCTTGCCGATCATGTCGGCGCAGCCGGCGCGGGTCGCCCAATATTCCCAAGCGCGCCAAGTTGTCGGCGACGTCGGCATGTAGCTCCCTCCCTTACCGCGCTTGGCAATCTCGCCTCTGGACAACGGCTTCGGCTTGCCGCCCATGCGCAGCGCATTCATCTGCACCCGCGCGTTGCGCGGCAGATAGACCGACAGCCGCACCACGTCGACGATCGAGCGCGCCGCCGAAGCAAAGCCGTGGCCGCGCATCAGCGCGACGCTGCCTTTACCCAAGCATTTGGCGAGGTCGCGGCCCTGCGCCATGTTGGTGACGAGCAGGTTGGTGTCGCCGAATTTTTTGCGGATGTCCCAGACCGGCACCTTGCCGCCGATAAAACTGCCGGAATGGATCACCGGTTCGAGCGGCTTGTTGATCAGGCCGAACGGCAGCGTGTCCTCGGCGTGCGCGTGCACCACTGCCACAACGTCGGATCGCGCCTCGAAAATCGCCGCGTGAATAAAACGCTCGAGATAAGGCGGACGCTTGTCGTTGATCGGCTCGCCCTCGGCATCGAACTCGATCAGATCGTGGCGCTCGACCAGTTCAGGCGCGCGCGAGCGCGACATGAAGAAGCGCCGCGGATTGTCGGGATGGCGCACGCTGATGTGGCCGTAGGCGTCGACCACATCTTCGTTGGCGAGGATGCGGTTGGCGACCACGAGGTCGCGCAGCAGATCTTCGAGTTGGCTCATGAGATGCTCTTCCCAAGTGACTGAGTTGGATATTCGAGAGGTCCGCAATTCTCCGCTCATTCCCGCGCAAGCGGGAATCCAGTTCTGGGTCCCCGCTTGCGCGGGGACGAGCGGATATAGGCAACGATAGCCTCATCGGTTTGCGCGTCAGCCGTAGGTCGGCACGAACAGATCGTCGACCTTGACGGCCCGCTCGGTCAAGCCGAGCGTCTGCTGATAGGTGATCAGGGCCTCGATGGTGCGGCGGTTCGGCTCGACGCCGTAAGGCCATGGATCGCCGTTGAAGACCTCCCAGATGTCGTCGATCTCGCGCATCAAATACGGCGTCATGTAGCGCACTGCGCGCAAGTTGAATAATTTCTGCAGCGCGATATGCTTCGATTGGACGAAGGCGTCGTACAGGCTCGTCGCCACGAACGGATAGCGCTCATAGATGCTCTTCTTGATGGCGACGGTGTGCATGATCGGATAGATGCCCTTGCGCTTGTAGAGATCGGTGTCGACCTCGACGTAGTTCGGGAACAGGCGCACGATGTCCGGGTTGGTGCGGATTTCCTCGGGCAGGCTGGTGCCGAGCGTGGCGTCGATCTCGCCGGCGGCCAGAAGCTGGCCCAGCGTCTTGTTCGACCGGTTGCTTTCGATCGTCGTTTTCTTGAGCAGCGGCAGCACCGTCGGGTGGCCGTGCGATCCCGCTTCGTTCATGGCGCTCTGCAGCCAGCATACTTTGGTCAGGTCGACGCCGAATTCGTGGTGCAGGATGCCATTGATGAAGATCGCGGCGGTCATGGTGTAGAGCGGCACGCCGATGCGCTTGCCCTCGAGGTCCTTGGGCGTCTTGATGCCGGACTTCTTGTTGATGGCGATGAAGCCCATGCGGAAGGCGATCGATGGGAACACCGGAATGGCGACGAACGGGCATTCGTTGCGGGTAAAGCGCTGGGTGAATTCGGACAGCGAATATTCGGCGACGTCGAATTCCTGGCCGCCGGACATGCGGTCGAAAATCGGCCGCGGCTGGTCGATGGCGATGAAATTCAGATCGATGCCGGCGGGCTTCACCTCGCCGGTATAAAGCGGCTGCATCCGGTCGTAGAGGCCGCACGCGAACGACAACTGCAACTTGGCCATGGGCCCGAAACCCTCCTTGATCGTAATCGCAGCGTAGCGGTAGCACGCCGGATTGCGAGCAAGAAGGTGAGTTTGGGCAGATCAGACCGGCCGATAGGTAAGCAGTTCATCGAGGAGGAAGGCCGCGAAGTCGCGGCTGTCGCGCTCCCATTCGGCATAGCTCATGCGCACGTGCAGGCATTCGAACGCCGGCCGCTCCGCATGGCTGCGACACGCATCGAGCAGCATGGCATGCAGCGACGGATAGGCGTCGGCATCGATACGCGCCGGCACGCCAGGCGGATACGAGGCGAGCCAGGGCGGTGCTCCGTCCGGCAGATTCGATAGTGCAACAGTCTCCGGCTGCAAGGTCATGGCTTTGTATCCTGGTACATAAAGCCGGGTTTTTCGCGGCAAAGCACGTATCGGCTTAAGTCTACACCGCCGGAGTAAATAACCGGCAAAGCCGGAATCTGGTCGCATTTCCTTTCCGGCGCGGCGGCGCAATAATGCCTGCGATTTTGCCGGCCGGCGAAGGCGAGCGGCAGGATTGGGGACAAAACCAGGGGAGGTCGTCATGTTGCAGTACAACAAACGCTGCGCCGCGGCGCTCGCCGTTTGCGCCGCCGCGTGGTGCGCGGCCGCAGCCGCGCCAGCCACGGCCGAGGATGTCCTCGTCACCCAATACAAGAACGATCCTTCCGGAGCGCCTTATGGGGTCGCCATCGAAAAGGGATTTTTCAAACAGGCCGGCGTCGACATTACCGGCGTGATTTCCGGCGAAGGCGGCGGCACCTCGGTGCGCGCCGTGATTGCGTCGGGCCTCGGCTTCGGCGAAACCTCGCCTGCCGCGGCGATCGCCGCCATCGCCCAGGGCCAGGACATCAAGATCGTCGACATCGGCACGCGCTCGCTCGCCGACAATGTCATCATCGTGATGCCTGGTTCGCCGATCAAATCGGTTCAGGACCTCAAGGGCAAGAAGGTCGCCATCAGCAATCCGAAGTCGCTCGGCGAGATGACGTTCGTCGCCGCCGCCGAAAAGGCCGGCATCAATCCGGCCGACATTCAGCGCGTCGCGCTCGGCAACCTGTCCGGCGCGCTCACCGCGCTGGAAAACCACGTTGTCGACGCCACAACCATTCCCGGCATCCTGTTCATGATGCGCGGCGGCGAAAGCAAGTACCACGTCATCATGGGCCCTAAGGAGCTGCCGGAGCTGCCGCCGGCGGCCGGCATCGCCACCGGCGCGTTGATGAAGAATCCGCAGAAACTGCGCGCCATTCTGGCCGCCCGGCGCCAAGCCGTGCAATTCATCGACCGGCACACCGCCGACGCCAGCAAGATTTTGGAAAAGATTTACGCGCCGCTGCCGCCCAAGGACGTCGACACCATGATGCACGACCTCGTGGCGGCAAAGTTTTATAGCGAGGGCCGCATCGAGATGCCGCTTTTGCAAACCACGGCGCACGTGATGAAAGTCGTCGGCATGCTCGACAAGGACGTCGATCTGAAGGCAATGATCGATTCGTCTTTCCTGCCCGCCGATCTGCAGCAATGAATGCTGCACCGGTGCCGCGCGAGGTTCACGCGGAGCTCAAAGGGGTTACGCGCATCTATCCGGCCGTTCCGGGCGCCGGCGCAAAGCTGCCGGTACACGCGCTCGGCCCCATCGATCTCGACCTCGTCCGCGGCGAGTTTTTCGCCGTGGTCGGCCCGTCGGGCTGCGGCAAGTCGACGTTCCTCGAAGTGCTGGCCGGGCTGCAAAAGCCGACCGCCGGCAGCGTGAGCTTCGAAGGCAAGCCGGTCGGCGGCCATGTCCCCGAAGGCATCGGCGTCGTGTTTCAGGAAGACGCGAGCTTTCCCTGGCTGACAGTATGGCACAATGTCGCCTTCGGCTTGCGGCGTAACGGCGTTGCTGCGGCTGAGGTGCGCCGGCGCGTCGAGGACGCGATCGCGTTCATGGGGCTGAAGGATTTTGCCGGCGCCTATCCGTCGCAACTCTCCGGCGGCATGCGCCAGCGCGTCTGCATCGCCCGCACCCTGGTGCTGCAGCCGCGGCTCATTCTGCTCGACGAGCCGTTCGGCGCGCTCGATGCGCAGACTCGGCTCCTGATGGGCGACGAAGTGCTGCGGCTGTGGCGGCGCACCGGCGCCACCGTGCTGCTCATCACCCACGCGCTGGACGAGGCCGCCATGCTCGCCGACCGTATCGGCGCCATGTCGGCGCGGCCCGGCCGCTTCATCGAGATCATCGCGACCGGCTGGCCGCGTGACCGCGATTCGACCATCGTCGGCGAGGCGGCGTTCGGCGAGATCACCGGCCGTCTGTGGGAGCGGCTGCGCAGCGAGTCACTCAAGGCGCTCGGCCATTCCGGCGTATCGGCCATGGCGGCGGAATGAACCAGCCCTCGTCCGATCGGCCGCCTTTTTTGGTCGTCCCCGCGAAAGCGGGGACCCATAATCCCGAATGGAGCATATCCTTCTCGATCTGTGATTATGGGTTCCCGCTTTCGCGGGAACGACGTGGTCCATGGCCATCATGACGCGCATCGGCCTGATCCGGCTCGTGGTCATTGCCGCATTGATCGGCGCGCTGGAGCTTGCCTGCCGGACCGGCCTGATCGATCACCGCATCATCATCGCACCCTCGGAGATGGCGAGCGCGCTGTGGACGCTGCTCGCCTCGGGCAGCCTTGACGCCGATATCGCCCGCACGCTCGGCCTGATCGGCCTCGTCACTGCCCTGTCGATCGTGCTCGGCTTCGCCGCCGGGATCGCCATTCATGCCCTGCCCCGCTTGCGAGAAGCGCTCGATCCGTTCTTCGCCACCTATTACGCGGTGCCGGTCTTCATCTTCTATCCGGTGCTGATCGCGATCTTCGGGCTGTCGCTGATGCCGATCGTGCTGATCGGGGTGGCAACCGCGATCGTCGCCATGATCATCGCCACGCTCAACGGCCTCGACCGCGTGCCGCGCGTGCTCGACAAGGTGGCGCGCGTGCACCGGCTCGGCCGCATCGCCACCGCGCTGCAACTGCAACTGCCGGCGGCAGCGCCGTATCTGTTCACCGGCATCAAACTCGCGGTCTCCTACGGCTTCATCGCCGTGATCGCCGCGGAATTCATTCTTTCGCCCGCCGGGCTCGGCCGCGACATCGCCGATGCCTATGCGGACTTCAACAATCGCCGCATGTACGCGCTGATCCTGTTCCTGCTCATCGTCGCCACGCTGATCAATGCCGTGCTGCACGGCCTCGACATGCGCTTTGCGGCGCGCCGCAGCGGAGGTCGCGCATGACCGCGACGCGCCGAGCCGCCGACACGCTGATCCTTCTCGTCGGCCTCGTCGTGCTCTGGGAGATCCTGCACCGCATCGCCGGCGAGACCGCGATGCCGGCACCGCTGTCGACCTTTGCCTATCTCGTGCACAACCTGGCCACGCCGCGCTTCATCGCCAACCTGACGACGACCGGCCTGGAACTCGGCTATGCGCTGCTCTTGGCTTACGGCATCGGCCTTGCCGTCGGCGTGTGGCTGGGCGCGCACCGGCTCTCCGGCGCGGTCGGCGAGCCGATCCTGGTGTCGCTTTATTCGCTGCCGAAGATCACGCTTTATCCGGTGGTGCTGCTGATCTTCGGTCTCGGCATTTCCGGCAAGGTGGCGTTCGGCGCGCTGCACGGCGTGCTGCCCGTAGCGCTGCTCACCACGGGCGCGATCCGCGCCATTCCGCCGGTCTATTTGCGCGCCGCGCGCACGCTGCAACTGTCGCCGTGGCAGACCATCACCACGGTGTTGCTTCCCGCCGCGCTGCCGGAGGTCTTCACCGGCCTGCGCATCGGCTTCACCGTGACGCTGCTCGGCGTGCTGCTCGGCGAAATGTTCGCCTCCAAGGAAGGCCTCGGCGCCATGATCATCAACGCGCTGCAGCTCGCTCAGGGCGAAGAGATGATGACGGTCGCGATCGTGTTGTTCGCCTTCGCCGCGCTCGCCAACGGCCTCCTGCTCTTCGTCGAGCACCGGCTGCGGCGCATCTAGCTCTTGTCTCGGGCCAACGCGCAGTCGTGATCCTGCAACCGCGCGCCGGCGGCAAAGTCGAAATGCAGAAGCTCGGCGCGGTCCTGCAGGATGACGAAGCCCGGCGCGTCGCCTTCGAAGCGCATGCCGGCGACCACGAGCGTGCGCAGCTTCATGTCGGCGCGCGCGCCGGGCACGCGCTCCGCCAAAAGTTTGAACGGATTCGCCTCGGCAAGCGCGGGGCCCATCACGCGCATCGCCCAGTAGCCGTAACCGCCGACCGGCTCGGGGAGCGGCGCCCAGCTTGCGCCGATGTTCGCGCGCAGTTTTATCAGCGTTGCGCGCACGTCGGGACGAATGCAGTCGATGTGGATGTGCAGCTGGTTTTGCGTGCGCGCATGGACCGAATTGACCGCAAGGCTTAGCGTGTCGATCGGCAGCGCGTGGCCGACCGCCTTTTCAACAAAGCCGCGCGCGTTCCAGGCGTCGGCGAAATAATTCTCGGCGTCCGGCGCCAGCAGCGCCGGGCTTTCGATGCCGACGATGCGCTGCGTCGGAATGAGCAGGTATTGCGTTACGCCGCGAATGTCCTTGAGCACCGCATAGCCGCGCTCGGCGCCGTTTTTCAGATCGACCTCGACGCACGGTTTTGGATCGCCATGCGCAAGTTGGTTTGGCACGCACGCGCCGTGCACGATGTTCCACAGCGCGTCCGGATCGAACGCGCGCGCCGTAATACCCGGCAGCAAAAGGCCAATGGCCATGGCCGCTGCAGCGACAATGCGTTGTGCAATCGATGGAGCCCGCATTTTGCGCCCTGCCCTAGCGTGCCGCGCCGACGTAACGTTCGAGCGTCAGCGGATTGCCCTTCGCCGCCGGCTCGCGCGGCTCGACGCCGGCAAAACGGCTCGCCTGCGTAAACCATTGCGCGCGCGCCGGCAGCTGCCAGCGGCGCTGCCCGGCGAACGAAGCGTCCCAGCGCACCGGCTCGTCCTCGATGTCGATGCACTGATAGTGCGTGTTGAACAATTCGATGCGGTGGCCGTCGGGATCGCGCATGTAGACGAACAGCGCGTGGCCGGGCCCGTGCCGCCCGGGGCCGAACTCGATGTTCTCGGCAAAGCCCATATTGAAGGCGAGATCGCAGACGTAGAAGAACAGATAGGATTCCGGAATGCTGAACGCGGCGTGATGCAGCCGCGGCCCGGCGCCGGGCGCGAACACGATGTCGTGCGGATTGCCCTTCCTTTGCAGGAACACGAACAGCGGCTCGTCGCTGCCGTCCGGCGCGATGTATTCGGAGAGCCGGAAGCCGAGCCCCATGTAAAACTCGAGCTGGCGCTGCACGTCCGGCACCAGCAGCTGAAAATGATCGATGCGCTGCGGCACCGCGCCGCGATACTGCTCGAAGCTGACTATAAGCCGCGGTTTAGTGGTCATGGTGGCGCAGAACTCGAGCGGTACGCCGAGCGCGTCGGCCACATGCAGCGTCCGGCCCTGATAGGGTCGCTCCACCCATTGCGCCGGCAGGCCGGCCTTTTCGAAATAGAATTTCGCCCTCTCCAAATCCTCCTCGGTGAAGCAGCGCATACCGACGCGCTCGGCCTCCGCCGCCGCAGCGCGCTTGAGCACCAGCGAATGATGGCAGGCCTCCGCGACGCCGCGCAGATACAGCGTGTCCTTATCCTCGTCGCTGACGATGAAGCCGATCAGATCGACATAGAACGCCCGGCTCTTGCCGAGGTCCGTCACATGCAGCACCGCATGACTGGCGCGGGTGACGTTGAACGGCGGATTGTAGTTCGGGCGCGGGATGGGCATGGCAGGAGCTCCAATGGAAAGACGGGATCGCTCGAGCGATCGTAGCAAGTCGCGTGGCCCCAGGCAGCGATAAGATATTCGATACCACAGGTCCCGTCGCAGGATTGTGGCTCACCGTTTGGCGTAGTATACTTATGCCATGATCCGGTCTTGGCGCAATGCCGCAAGCCGCAAGGTGTGGGAAGCCGCACGATCCAACCAGTTTCGTGGTCTTGATTACGATGCGGCTATCGATCTGTTGCTGGCATTGAACGTCGCCAAGGCGCTTGCCGATCTCAGCCCCTTGAGGGGCGTAGGGCTCCATAAACTGAAGGGCAAACGCAAGAACCAATGGGCGATTACCGTAAACGAGCGTTGGCGCATTTGTTTCGAATTTCGCAAAGGCGATGCGTATGACGTAGAGATCGTGGACTACCACAAGGGATAGACAACAATGGCTCCTGCTGCTCATCCTGGTCGTCTTTTGAAGCGCGAGCTAAGCGCCCGCGGACTGAGCGCCAATCGTCTTGCGCTCGATATCGGCGTGCCATCCGGACGGATCACCGACATTCTCAACGGCCGGCGATCGATTTCCGCCGACACGGCAGTTCGTCTTGGCCGCTATTTCCGCAACAGCGCGCAGTTCTGGCTCGATCTACAAAGTCAATACGACATCGCGGTGATAGAACGCGACCGCGGCGCGGAAATTGCGCGCCGCGTGCGGCCGGCCGATGCGGCGTGAAGACAGTTGTGCGGTGGGCGAGAAAAGCGCCGCCAACTTGACACTGTTCATCCGCATTTCATACACCCGTACGCAAATTCGAACCTGATGGAGACCCTCATGGCGAATGCGGCCGCGGCGGCGCAACAGCGTGCGGGTATGCACTATCGCGGCCTGCGCGGCTGGCTCGACGCGGTCGAAAAGCTCGGCGAGCTCGAGCGCGTGTCCGGCGCGCATTGGGACGTCGAGATGGGCGCGCTCACCCACATGCTCACGGAAAAAAGCCGCGGCCAGGCGCCGGCCATCCTGTTCGACGACGTGCCCGGCTATCCGCAAGGCTTTCGCACGCTGTACGGCCAGCTCGCCTCGATCAAGCGCATCGCGCTCACGCTCGGCCTGCCGCTCGACTATGAGCGCAA
>JASHSE010000315.1 GCA_030036975.1 Xanthobacteraceae bacterium
CCATTATTTCTTCGTGCAGTCCTGGCGTGTAGGGGAAACAGTTCTGGCGAAAATAATCGAACAATTGTCCGGACCGGTAGGCAGGCAGCTCGGCGCCACGAAGATCGGGCAAATCGGGCAAGCCTTCCATCACGACGTCGCCATCACGGAATCTGAGCGGCACCTTCTGGTTGGAGCATCCATAAGAAGCCAGGGCCATGAACTTGCCCACTTCCTTATACTTTCCAACCACGCCCGTAAATTGAGCTGCAGTCCGGTAGTACAAACCCAACGAAACAGGGACAGGATAGTTTTTGAGAAGAGTGATGTGGTCTTTTTCCCCGACAGCCAGCGTAGTGGAATCATCTTCTCCTTGGTTGTCCACAACAACGATAGCCGCTCTATCAAAGCCACTGAGACCAAAAGCGCTGGCCGCGTGTGCAAGGTGGTGGCGTATGGCGGTGATCGGAGGCAGTTTTCGATAGCTGAACACGCCGCGTGGAAACAGGCGATCAGGGTCATCATGCGCAGGAAAGCGCCTGACTTCGTCTTCTGTATAACCCTTCCACCGGTTCTTGATCGCGTAATCGGTTCCCAGTCCGATGCCGGCAACATCGTCAAGACCGATGCCTGCGTAGTCGAGGCAATAATGTAAAGCCTGTACTGGGGCCTCGTGGTACGCACGTTTATTTCGGCTGAAGCGCTCCTGCTCGCCCATGGCGACTAACTCGCCATCCCGGAGCAAGGCCGCCGCGGAATCGTGTCCGCCGATCCCTAATCCCACCACCCATCTGGTCGACATAATTCGATTTGGCCGTTCAATCGACAGGCGCTTGGAACAGGTCGACAAACCTCTTGTTCTCTTTCTCCGCCCTGTAATGTGCTTCGAATGGAGCTTCGGCCATCCGGACAGGCCGATTCCGCGCGTCGGAATCGGATACGCTACCGTGCGGCATGTAGCTGAAAAACAGCATCCGCCGGGGCTGGGGGCTTAGATTCGGGCCGGAATTATGGACCAGCAAATCACTGAAAAACACGACCGAGCCGGCCTTTGCAATAATGTCGATCCCGCCATCGGGATCGAGAGCGGTCGCCGGTACCTGATAGCTCTTCTCGCCTACCGGTTCGTGCTGGAGGTTCTTCTTGTGGGTCCCGGGCCAAACATGAAAGGGGCCGCTGTCCCTGGGTGATTCATCGATTAGAATTCCGCAAGTCACAATCGTGGTCGGGTAACCATGGGCCTCATGATAGGCATAATCATTGTGGATAAGAAAACGCGCTTCCGCTCTGGTCGTTTTCAGCCCTGCCGGCACTGAGGGTAAAGTTTGCTTATAAGTAAACTTCTCCTCCATCAATTCAGGCTCTGCCTCTTGAATCTGTCGTATTGGACCAACCACCTTCTCATCGGTGGCAATGGCTCGAAAGCAACGGGAAATGTCAACGATCGGCTGAATCTTGCGTACCTGGAAGCCCCGTGAGGTCTCCCGAATGTCCAATCGCCCGCTGGTACGGCCGTTTGCCAGAGACGAGTTGATCAGGAATTCCAGAAGAGCTGCGGACTCAGCCCTCATTGTCTCAATTTCCAGTTGCGAGAATACCCCTGGCACCATCAAAAAACCGCTTTCTTCAAAGAAAGCCATCTGCTCTGCACTTAATTCCACGAGTCACATATCTCCGTGGGTGATGATTTGTCACGTGAGATGTAAGACGATGCCGACATGACATTGCTTGGTTGGTGACAAAAGACAGCGAAAGTCTACGATTCGGAAATGAGGTTTGTCAATAGAAAGACGTAGAAAGCTCAAATCGCCACCGAAAATTGCGCCCCCGCGATAGGCAAGTTTGCAAGCTAGACCCCACTGGGGCAATGAAGCGGCCGGTGCTCTACAAGCAATCGGGCAAGGCGAAAGCCAGTGCGCAATTACTTACATTCCGCGGCCCTGCGATCCTCGGCGACACCCGTCCAGAAAGACTGAAACCGCCGCTCGGACCCATCGTGCGGGATGGGTCGCCGCGATGCTGCTGCGTCCGAGCAAGCCGTTATGCACCGCAGCATTCAGGATCATGCCGATCAGCAAGTCTGCGGCCGGTCCCGGATCGGGGACCGCGAGCGAACCCTTGGCGGCCTCAGCCGCGATGATCTCGGCGAGCCGCCGGCGGACACCTCGCGCTGCCAGCTCGTCAACAAGGAGAACAATCTCAGGAAAGCGGTGGGCTTCGGCTACGATCACCCGGTGCAGCGAAAGCACATCCGGCGCAAGCGCCAGCGACAGGAGCTGTATGCCGAAATTGGTCAGTCGTTCATCGATGGTTGCGCCGGGAAATTTGCCACGCAGCCAGGCCCGCCGGCGCTCGATGATCCGCCTAGCCATGGCAGAGAAGAGACCCGCCTTGTCGCCGAACTTGGCATAGATCGTCCGCTTCGTCGCAGCTACGTCGAGGGCGATCTGCTCAACTGATGTGGCGCCGTAGCCCTGAGCCAGGAACCGTGTTTCGGCGGCGTCAAGCAGCATCACCGGTAACCGAGCCGCAACCGCCGCCGGCGGTCGACCGGTTCTACGTGGTGGCGGCAGCATGGGCGCTGGAGCGGACATCGGAAAGCCTCGCTCTCTCGGCCTGGCACGGCGCGCTTGACCGATAACGAAACCGGCGAGTATCATAACGCCGCGCCGGAAGTTTGGAAGGCCGCATGGCGAGATTTGAATACCAATCGGATGGCAGGTCCCATGGGAATGCTGCCGACACCTGATTTTCAAACGGCGCAAACGCGGCGGCGCTCGACCCGGTCATGCGCGTGATCGACCGCTTGCCGGCGATGTGCGCGAGGCCGAGCGAGTGGGGCCGATCAGCTCTGCTCCTCAGCCTCGCCTTGGGCACGCTAACCGTGCGACCTGCAGTCGCCGCGACACCCGTCCCCGGCAACCCGCCACCGACGGTGACGGTGGCGGTGATAGCGGTCCAGAACGTCGCGCCGGTTTACAGCTTCATCGGCCGGGTGGTCGCGATCCAGTCCGTCAACGTTGTGCCGCGGGTGACCGCGTTCATCGACGACGTGCCGGTAGGACAAGGGAGCGAGGTGCAGGCGGGACAAGTGCTCTTTCAATTGCAGAAGGAGCAGTACCAGGCTGCGCTGCAATCGGCGCAAGCGCAATTGGCCCACGATCAGGCGCTGCTGGCCGAAGCGCGCGATGACCTCGACCGCTATCAGCAACTCGCCAAGCAAAACTCCATTGCCAAGCAGCAGGCGGCCGACCAAGCCTTCCTGGTTCAGCAGGACGAAGCGACGGTGAAGCTTGACCAGGCCAACGTAGACAACGCGAAGCTCAACCTGAGCTACACTACGATTACCTCGCCGATTGCCGGACAGATCGGCGCCGTGACCTTGACCAAGGGCAATCTGGTGACCCCAAGCACGCCGGCGCTGGCCACGATCAACCAGCTCGATCCAATCCGCGTGGTGTTCTCGGTCAGCTACCTGATGAACGCCGCGGAGAAAGCCGGCCTTTCGCCGGCAAAGGCCGCCGCCCGCACCATCCGGCTGAAGCTGCCGGACGGTTCTTCCTACAAACCGGCCGGCAAGATTGCCTTCTTCGATAACCAGGTGAGCGCGCAGACCGGGACCGTCAGCATCTACGCCGATTTTTCCAATCCCGACCATCTGCTGCTGCCCGGCACGCTTGTGACCGTGGAGGTGCACCGTGCCAAGCGGCAGGAGCGGCCGCTCGTTCCGTCGGAGGCGGTGCAAACAAATCAGGGCGGCAGCTTCGTGCTGGTGGTCGGGTCGGACGACAAAGTCGAGGAGCGGCCGATCACGCTCGGATCGCAGATCGCCCAGGATTTCATCGTCGAAAAGGGCCTCGTCGGCGGCGAGCGCGTCATCATTGCCGGCGTGCAGAAAGTCAAGGCAGGGCAGACGGTCAGTCCGGTATCG
>JASHSE010000316.1 GCA_030036975.1 Xanthobacteraceae bacterium
CCGAGGTCGAGAAGCGCACGAATGGCGCGCTCACTTTTCAAATCTATCCGGGCTCCTCCCTCTTCAAGCCGGTGCAGCAATTCGATGCCATGGCGTCGGGCGCGCTGGACATGGCGGTCTATCCGCTGGCCTATTCGGGCGGCAAGCTGCCGGCGACCAATCTCACTCTGATGCCGGCGCTGATCGAGAGCTATGAGCAGGGCTATGCGTGGGAAAATGCCCCGATCGGTAAGTGGCTGGCGAAATATCTCAGCGATCACGGCACCGAGTTGGTCACCTGGGTATGGCAGGGCGGCGGCGTCGCCTCGCGCGACAAGGCGATCCTGCTGCCGGCCGACGTCAAGGGCCTCAAGACGCGCGGCGCCGGCAAGATGATCGAGTTGATGCTGCAGGCAGCCGGAGCTTCGATCTCGACCTTCCCCTCGAACCAGACCTACAACGCGATGCAGTCGGGCGTGGTCGATGCGCTGTGGACGTCGAGCGCGTCGCTGATGAGTTTCCGCCTCGAGGAAGTGGCAAAGGACGTCACCACGGCTCGGAAATTTACCTTCTGGTACATGTTCGAGCCGCTTCTGATGTCGAAACATACCTACGACAGCCTGACACCAGCGCAGCAGCAGATCGTGATGGAGGTCGGCCACTCGCTCCAGGGCTTCGTGCTGTCGTCGTGCCGGGCCGACGACGCCAAAGTCGCCGCAGTGTTCGGCAAGGCCGGTGATCATGTCTATGACATGGACCGCCAGCAGTTCGACGCCTGGAAGAAGCTCGCCCAGCAAAGCGCCTGGAACAGCTTCGCCAAGCAGGTTCCGGACGGGCAGAAATTGCTCGACCTCGCCACCGCCGTCGCATGAGTGCAGACGGCGGCGGCACCGGCGCCGCGCCAGCATCCCGCGCGGGCGGCCCGGCGTGGCTGTGGCGCGGCTTTTGCCGGACTGTGAGGGCGCTCAACTACGTCGGCGGCATCGTCGCCGGCCTGCTCATTATGACGTCGGCGGTCATCATCACCAATGAGGTGGTTTGGCGCTATTATTTGCGCCAGCCGCACACCTGGAATCTTGAGCTCAACATCTTTCTGTTGATCGGCGCCACGTTCCTCGCCGCCAACTACACCCAGATGCGGCGCGGCCATATCGGAACGGAGGTGTTGCAGGCGCTGATGCCGGCGCACTGGAACCGGTGGCGGATTTTCGCTGGCGACGTCCTCTCGGCGCTGGTCTGCCTCTTCGTCGCGGTGATGGTGCTGCAGTATGACTGGCAGGCCTGGAGCCAGGGCTGGACCACGGACTCGACCTGGGCGCCGCACCTGTGGATTCCCTATACCCTGATCGGGGTGGGCATGGTGCTGATCACGCTTGAGTACATCATACAGATCGTCGAGGAAATCGGATCCCGCGGCGGTGAGGGCGAGGGACGGTGAGTCCAGGCGAGATCGGCATTCTCTTCATCGTCGTAGCGCTGATCCTGCTGCTGTCGGGCATGCCGGTTGCGTTCGCGCTCGGCAGCGTCTCGGTCGTGTTCATGCTGGCATTCATGCCAATCGCGAATGTGGGCCAGCTCGCCGAGACGCTCTATGAAGGCATGGAAAATTTCACCCTGCTTGCAATTCCGCTTTTCATGCTGATGGGCATCGCGGTCGGGCGAACGCGGGCGGCAGCGGATCTTTACGAATCGGTCTATCGCTGGACCCACAGATTGCCGGGCGGGCTCGGCGTTGCCAATGTCATCGGCTGCGCCATCTTTGCCTCGATGTGCGGCTCGAGCAGCGCAACCGCGGCGGCGATCGGCGCCATGGGCGTCCCTGAGATGCGCAAGCGCGGCTATGCCCCGGGCTTTGCCGGGGCGCTCGTCGCCTCCGGCGGCACGCTTGGCATTCTATTCCCGCCATCGGTGACCCTGATCCTCTATGGCATCGTCGCCGAGCAGTCGATCGGGCAGTTGTTCCTCGCCGGCATCGTGCCGGGGCTCGCGCTCATGTCGCTGTTCGCGCTCTGGGTCATCGTCCGCTCCTATTTCGACCAACGCCGCCCGCGCATGCCGGGACGGTCATCGGCCGGGCCGGCGACCAAGATAGCAGCCGAGCATTTCACCTGGGGCGAGCGGGTCGAATCGCTGCCGCGCCTGTTGCCGTTTCTCAGCATCATCGCCGTGGTGATGCTGGCGCTTTATGGCGGTTACGCCACCCCCTCCGAGGTCTCGGGCGTCGGCGCGTTCGCCACGCTTGTCATGGTGGCGATCGTCTACCGCTGTTATCGCTGGCGCGATATCGAGAAGATCGTGCTCGGCACCGCCGAATACGCCTCGATGGTCATGATGATCATCGCGATGGCGTTCCTCTTCAGCTACGTCATGAGCTATCTCTACATCACCCAGAGCGCGACCCAGTGGCTGGTCGGCCTGCAGATGTCGAAATGGGAGTTTCTGTTCTGGATCGATGTCGTGGTGGTCTTGGCGGGCTTCTTCCTGCCGCCCGTAGCCATCGTGCTGATGGTCACGCCGGTGATCATGCCGGGACTTCTGGCGCATGGATTCAACCCGGTATGGTTCGGCGTCAATATGAGCCTCGTCATGGAGACCGGCCTCATTCACCCGCCGGTCGGGCTCAACCTGTTCATCATTCAGGGCATCGCGCCCGATATCGGTCTCAAGGAACTGATCCTCGCGGTGCTGCCGTTCCTCCTCATCATTCTCGGCTTCGTCGTGATCTTTTCCGCCTTTCCGCAGATCGCGCTGGCGCTGACCCACGTCTTCTATCGGACATAGAGCTTTAAGCACCGCAAGTTGTTACGGCTATTGCGCTCCAACCGCGGAGCCGCGGCGAAGGCCGTTGTGCGTCACAACAAGATCGACCGTCGATCGGACGCTGTGGTCAGGACCGACCGATTCCGCCCATTCGCACCATGTCAGCTTTGCCGCCGATACCGACCGCAATAGCGACTTGCCGCGCGGTCGCCAACGCGCCGGTCGACGCGCTTTCGGTGCTCAGCATCAAGAACGTCGCCATGCCGGCGACGCCGGAAGTTTTGTGGCGCACCATCCACGAGGCGCAAGCGAAGGGGGCGTAGCGGAGAGGCTTGCTCTTCTCCTCCCCCCTGTGGGCAGCGCGGGTGGCCCCGGATTTCGCTGCCGCTCAATCCGGGCTACCTCCCTGGCTGCTTCGCCGCAAAAGCGTACTCAAGGCGTGCAGGCGATGGCGGCATGCGCGAGCGGTCTTGGCACTGGCAAACTTCGCATCGATACGGCTGTGCCTTGGCGCTCATTAAGTCCGCCCCTAGAAATCCCCAAGCAATTGTTAATTTCGTCCAACCTATTCTTAACGCTTCCTTGCTAACGATGCGGCCCGATGTTCCGCCGCCGGCACCGCCGGCGGTGCAGAGGTCGTTGTGGCATCGATCAGTACCGAGCACGCGTCGCGTTCGCGCTTGTCGTGGCGGTGGGGCCGCGTCGCGGCGCCGCTGCACGAACTGTTTGGCGGCGGCAGCGATTCGTCGCTGGCGCGGCGGCTGGCCGGCGCCGCCTTCCTGATCCGCGTCGTCAGCGCGCTGGTCGCTTTTGCCTCGCAGATTGTCTTGGCGCGCTGGCTCGGCGGCTTTCAGTTCGGCATCTACGTCTATGCCTGGACCTGGGTGATGCTGCTCGGCGGCATGGTGGATCTCGGCCTCGGCTCGGCGGTACAGCGCTTCATTCCGGAATACGCCGAGCGCAAACAGTTTGCGCTGTTACGCGGCTTGTTGCGCGGCAGCCGCTGGCTCGCTTGCCTGATCGCCAGCGCAATTGCCGCAGCCGCCGCCGGCTTCGTCGCCGTGCTGTCGCCGCACATTGCAACAGCCGATCGCGTGCCGCTCTTCATCGCCTGCGCGGCGCTGCCGGTCTGCGGCCTGCTCCAGGTGCAAAGCGGCATCGCCCGCTCCTATGGCTGGGTCAATCTCGCGCTGAGCCCTGCCTATGTGCTCCGTCAGGTGCTGTTGTTGGCGCTGCTCGCTTTTGCGCTTGGCGTCGGGCTTGCGATGAATGCGGTGACCGCGACGCTGACCGCAGCCGCCGCGTCGTGGGCCGTGACATTCGGTCAGCTCGTCGTCCTTGATCGGCGGCTGGCCACCAAGATCGAACCCGGCCCGCGCTCCTACGCGGTTCGCGCGTGGCTCGCCACTGCGGCCCCGATCTTCGTCGTCGAGGCGTTCTATCTGTTGCTCACCTATTCGGACGTGATCGTGCTGCAGCAGTTCCGTCCGCCCGACGAGGTCGCCGTCTACTACGCCGCGGCCAAGACCATGGCGCTGGTCGCTTTCATCTATTTCTCGGTGGCGCAGACGCTCGCCCACAAGTTCGCCGAATATCACGTCG
>JASHSE010000037.1 GCA_030036975.1 Xanthobacteraceae bacterium
CCTCGATCGTGGCATTGAGCGCCAACAGGTTGGTCTGGCCGGAAATGCTTTGGATCAGCTTGATGACGGTGCCGATCTTGTCCGCCGCGTTCGACAGCGCCGCGAATTCATTGTTGGTGGCTTTGACCTTGTTGGCGGCGTCCTGCACCACGGTATTGGCTTCGACGACCCGCTGGCTGATCTCCACGGCCGAACTCGACATCTGATTGGTCGCGTTGGCCGCTTGCTGCACGCCCGACGAAGCGCCTTGCGATGCCTGCACCATGCCTTCGGCGCGCTCGGACGTCTGTTGCGACGAGGCGAACAGCTCGCGCGCCGTCGACTTCATCGCGCTGGTGCTGTCTTTGACGGTTTTCAGCACGGTTTCGACACGGCCGCGGAACGCCGCAATCGCCGAATCGACGATGCGGCGCCGCTGCTGCTCGGAAGCCAATTGGTCGCGGTTGGTCACGTCTTCGTGGGTCGCCAGCCAGCCGCCGCCGATCATCGGTGCGCGCACCACCTCGATCAGGCGCCCGTCGGCCAGCCGATCGACCCGGCGCGATTTTTCATCCTTGGAATGCTTGTTAAGCGCCGCGAGTTTCTTTTTCGCCGCGTCATCGCTGCTGTCGCCGGCCAGAATGCCGTGCGTCACCCGGTGCCTGATGATGGCCTCATGCGACGCGCCGGGCTGCGTCAGCTCGGCCGGCAGCGAATAGAGCCGCGCGTAAACATTGTTGCATACGACCAGCCGCCGCTCGCCGTCGAAGACGCAAAGCCCCTGCGACATGTTGTTCAGCGCCGCCGTGAACCTGGAGTTCTGCGCGTGCAGCTGCGCCGACGCGGCCTCTCGTTCGCGGATCTGCTGGAAATGCAGCAGCGAAACGACAAAGCCGAGGCCCACGAGGGCGAGAAACAGCGTGCCGCCGATCGCATGGCTCTGGCTCCTGGTCGCCGCCAGAAACGATTCGACAGGTATGTCGATGGCAAAGGCGCCCATCAGATCGTTCAACCGCCATTGCGCCTGGGGCTGCAGCTTGTTGTGACAATCGACACAGCTCTGCTCGGATGCATATGACGGATAAACCGTGCGCAGCACCTCGCGCCCGTCGATCTGTTTGAGAGCGACGACCGGGCTATGATCCGCCGTTTTGGCGAATGCCTCGATGGTTGCAGCCATGTCGGCATCGGCCGGCGCCGTTTTTATTTCGCGTCCCGGGCGTCCGACCCAGCGCAACAGGAACGTGCCGTTGGTTCCCGGCATCTTGTTGAAGTCCGCGATTGCTGAGGCGCGGAACGTCGACGGCACCGGGGAGCCGGCGCCGAATTGTCCGCGAACATGCGAGTACGTCGTGACGAACGCGTCCACCAGTTGCAGCACGGTGATGTTTTCGTCGGCCTTCTGCGCCAGGTGGGACTGCAGGCTGGTATTATAGAAATAGCGGGCGACGCCGATCGAAATGGCGCTGCAAAAAAGCAGATAAATGAGGAAGGCGCGCCCGGTCTTTGAACGGACGAATTCAAGAGGACCGCTCATTCGCCGATGCGCCGCTGATTTTCAAAGTTGCCCCGCGAGGCTGTCATTTCACGGTTAACAATCGTTTAATGACTTCGAATCCCATCCTCAGGTGCTCGCGCGTGGCGCGAGCCTCGAGATGAGGTCGTTGGATGGGTTGAGCGGAGCGAAACCCATCAGGCGGCGTCCCGGTTTGATGATGGGTTTCGCTACCGCTCAACCCATCCTACGAAATCTACGAAATCGGGAAGCTCGTATCACGCGAAGGGGTCGCTAAGGGCGACCCCCAAAGCCCGCAAGCTAAAGGGTCCGGCCTAGAAAGCGGTCGACCGAATAGAGTCCGCCGCCGCGGATGGCGAACACGAAGCACACCGCCCCGATCAGCAGCACATATTCGTAGCCGCCGCCGCCGGCAAAGTAGCCTTTGGCCATATGCACGAAAAGCAGCGCGATCAGCATCTCGATGGCGAGCACGGCGGCGACAAAGCGTGTGAACAGGCCGATGATCAGGCAGATACCGCCGACCAGCTTGATGAACATGGTCACGTAGGCCCACGCCATTGCCGGCTCGAAGCCGTTCTTGGCGAAGATGTTGGCGGCGACCGCGCCGGCGCCCATTTTGAACTTGACCGATACGTGCATCAGAAACATGACGCCGACGACGATGCGCACGAACGTTTCGGCGACCGGAAGCATCGTCGCGTAGAATCCGGAGAGTCCCGGAACCATGAGTTTCGCTTCACCCTGAGCCTGAGCCATTGGCCACTCCCTTCGTTTGATCCCCCGCACGGCATCGCGGGCGCCAACCATAAGGCCCCGCCCTGCCGCAACTCATTCAGCGCCGGCATGCTAGCACACCGGCAGTTGCAGTGAAGGTCACATGAGCGCAAGTCTGGAGCGCAGGTCCGGAGGAAGGTTCGGCGGGCCGATGGCCGCGCGCGTCAAAGGCTGGCGCCAGGGCATGGCGTGCGCGCGAATTCAAATCGCGGTTGACGAAAGCCGCCGCGTCTGACGGCAAGGACGAACGCGGCCAGCTCAGCGCACGCCGTGCCAGGCGTCGTAGGGCTTGTTCGGTATCTCTTTGAGCGCGGAATTATAGGCCTTTTCATCCACCTTCGGCTTCGGCGGCGCAGCCTTGGCGTTCTTTTGCTGGCCGTGATGTCGCCCGCCGCCCATACCGCCCATGCCTCCCATACCGCCCATGGCTCCGGCGTCCTGCGCCTGGGCACCGGCAATGGTCAGCGCCATCATGGCCGTTGCCAGAATGATCGTCTTCATGGGCGTACCC
>JASHSE010000317.1 GCA_030036975.1 Xanthobacteraceae bacterium
TGGTCTATGCCGAGTTCTCGAGCCGTTTCCGCAGAATCGAAGACCTTGATGCAATGCTTGCTTCGGTGGAGATCGTTGTGGCCGAGATGCCGCGGCCGGCGCTGTTCCTCGCCGGTCAGGCGTTCAAAACCTACCGAAGCCGAGGCGGCCCTCGGACCAGCATCCTTCCCGATTTCTTTATCGGCGCGCATGCCGCCGTGCTCAACGCGCCGCTGGTTACACGCGATCCGGGCAGGTATCGCACGTACTTCCCCGGCCTCGATCTGATTGCGCCGAATTAGGCGCGTGGCGACAGCGCGCAGGAATCCAGCATGCACTACACCACCCTCGGCCGCACCGGACTGCGTGTCAGCGTTGCCGGGCTCGGCACCGGCGGCTTTTCACGGATGGGGCTCAAGACCGGCTTGAGCGAGGACGAAGCGGCGCGGCTCGTGGTCGAGGCGATCGAGCTTGGCGTCAATTTCATCGACACCGCGCCGCCCTACGGCACCGAGGGCGTGGTCGGCCGCGCGCTCAAATCCGTGCCGCGCGAAGCCGTGGTGGTGGCGACGAAGTCCACCGTGCGCCGCAACGGCGAATGGTGGACGCCGGCCCGCGTGGTCGAAAGCCTCGACAATTCGCTCCGCCTCCTCGGCACCGATTATGTCGACGTGTTCATGCTGCATGCCGTCGATCCCGACATGTACGATTACGCGCGCGACGCCTTGGCGCCGGCGCTGCTCGCCGAGAAACAGAAGGGAAAAATCCGCCACATCGGGCTCACCGAAAACCCTATCGTCGATCACACCAACGCGACGCTCAAGCGCGCGGTGCACGACGGCGTCTGGGACGTCGTCATGGTCGGCTTCCACATGATGCACCAGGGCGCGCGGGCGAACGTGTTCCCGGTGACGCGCCGAAACCGTATCGGCACGCTCATCATGTTCGCGGTGCGGAGCATTTTTGCCGATCCGCCGCGCATCGCCCGCGAGATGCGTGGCTTGGCGCAAAAGGGCTTGGTCGCGCAATGGCTCGCCGACACCGACGATCCGCTCGGCTTTCTGGTCCACGAGGCCGGCGCCTTAAGCGTGATCGACGCGGCGTACCGCTATGCGCGTTACGAGCCGGGCGTCGACGTGGTGCTGTTCGGCACCGGCAACGCCGCGCATCTGCGCGCCAACATCGCCGCGCTGTTGCAGCCGCCGCTGCCCGAGCCGGACCGCGCCAAGCTTGCGGCTTTGTTCGGCCATCTCACCGGCATCGGCCTCGACGGCCACGAAGGCCGCACGCGGTGAGGGCTTGCGGTGATACGAATTTCAGCGATTAATTTGCACTCAAGCGCGCATTGCGCCGTCGCTCGCAACGGCTTTCTCTGATCGACCAGTATATTAGCCGCAGCAGGCACCGGAAACATATGACCTCATCGCCCCGCATCCCGATTTTCGACGGCCACAACGATACGCTGCTGCGCCTCTACCGGCATGGTGGCGATGCCGCGATCGCGGAATTTCTGCACGGCGCGGACAAGGGCCAGCTCGATCTCGCCAAGGCGCGGCAGGGCGGCTTTGCCGGCGGGCTGTTCGCCATGTTCGTGCCGTCGGCGGAGAAAAAGCAGGCGGAGAAGAAAGAGGCGGACGGCGAAGCCGTCGCGCCGAATTTCGCGGCGGTGCCGGCGCCGCCCGCGGTCGATGCCGCGGAAGCGCAGCGCAGCGTCAACGCCATGGTGTCGCTCGCCTACCGCATCGAGCGGCAGGCGGAGGGGCGGCTTCGCGTCTGCCGCAGCGTCGCCGAGATCGAGCGCTGCTTCGCCGCCGAGGCCGTCGCCGCGGTGCTGCACATCGAAGGCGCCGAGGCGATCGATGCCGAGTTCCAAATGCTCGACGTGCTGCACGCGGCCGGGCTGCGCTCGCTCGGCCCGGTCTGGAGCCGTCCGAATATTTTCGGCGCGGGCGTGCCGTTCCGCTCGCCGTCCTCGCCCGACACCGGCCCGGGCCTGACCGATCTGGGCAAGGCGCTGGTCGGCGCCTGCAACCGGCTGCACATTCTGATCGACCTGTCGCATCTCAACGAACGCGGCTTCTGGGACGTCGCCGCGTTGAGCGACGCACCATTGGTCGCCACGCACTCGAACGCCCATGCGCTCTCCCCGCATGCCCGCAACCTGACCGACCGCCAGCTCGCCGCGATCGGCCGCTCCGGCGGCCTGGTCGGGGTCAATTTCGCGGTCAGCTTCTTGCGGCCCGACGGCGGCCGCGACAAGAATACGCCGCTCGACCTCATTGTGCGCCACGTCGAGTACATGCTCGAACATGCCGGTGAAGACAATGTCGGCTTCGGCTCCGATTTCGACGGCGCGCCGATGCCGGCCGAGCTCGGCGATGCGGCCGGCCTGCCGAAGCTGATCGAGGCGCTGCGCGGCCGCGGCTTTGGCCATGAATTGATCGAGAAATTATGTTTTCGTAATTGGCTGCGCGTGCTGCGCCGGACTTGGGAAGCGTAGTTCTTGGGAAGCGTAGTTCTTGGGAAGCGTAGTTCTTGGGAAGCGTAGTTCTTGGGGAGCGTAGCGAAGGAGACCGTCATGGCCGTGTCGAACCGTGCCGCGCAATCCGCTTTTCGCATCGCGTTGTTCGCCGTGTTCATTCTCGCCGCGATGGCGCCGGTGCGCGCACAGGAGCCTTACGCGGTGCCGCAAGCGCGCATCATCGTCAGCGGCGAAGGCAAAGTGCGCGCGGCACCCGATTTTGCCCTGCTCGCCGTCGGCGTAAGGACGCAGGGCGCCACCGCCAAGGCAGCGACCGATGCCAATTCGCGCGCCATGGGTGCGATAATGGCAACGCTGCACGACGCCGGCATCGCGCCAAACGATATCCAGACCGCGAACTTTTCAGTACAGCCGATTTACGCCAACGCGGGTGTATCGTCGAACAACCCGCCAAAAATTTTCGGCTTTGCGGTCACCAATCAGGTTGCCGTGACAGTCCGCCAGATCGACAAGGTGGGCGATATTCTCG
>JASHSE010000318.1 GCA_030036975.1 Xanthobacteraceae bacterium
CTCGGAATGGATTGGATTGCACTAATTTCGAAGCTCATCCCGTCGAAGCCCGGCTCGACGTGTGGCGGCAATTTGCGGCGTAAAGCCTCGTAGTCGAGGTCGGCATGCAGGTTGGTCAAAATGGCACGGCGCGGCTTGAGGCGGTCGATCCAGGCGAGCGCATCGCTGACCGAGAAATGGCTGGGATGGGGCCGGTCGCGCAGTGCGTCGACGATCCAGACTTGCAGCCCCGAGAATGCGGCCGCGCTCTGGTCCGGCATGCCGGAAAGATCGCACGAATAGCCGACGGCGCCGAAGCGAAAGCCGAGCGAGGCGATATCGCCGTGCGCCTGGAGCACCGGCAGCACCGTGATCGCGCCGCCCTGCCCCGAAATGGTGACCGGCTGGCCGGCCTGCAGCTGCTGCTCGCGCACGATAGGCGGATATTCGCTGCCCGGCGGCGCCTCGAAGCAATAGCCGAAGCGCCTGCGCATCATCGCCGCGGTCTGCGCGTCGAGGTAAACGTCGATGCGCTGGCGCTGCTTGATGAACAACGAGCGCAGGTCGTCGATGCCGTGGGTATGGTCGGCGTGTTCATGGGTGTAGAACACGGCGTCGAGCCGATCGACGTCGGCGTCGATGAGTTGCTCGCGTAAGTCTGGCGACGTATCGATAAGGACACGCGTGACGGCGTTCGCGCCGCCGGCTTCGCGCCGCTCGACCAGTAGCGAGGTCCGCCGGCGCCGGTTCTTCGGATTCTTGGGGTCACACGCGCCCCAGCCCAAGGCCGGGCGTGGCACGCCGCCCGACGAGCCGCAGCCCAAAATCGTGAATTTCAGTATTGCTTGTGAGGTCATGCCGCCGGTGTCTGCAGGGGGATGGTCGAGCGCGGTGCATCGGTTGTGGCGGGGCGCGGCACCTTGGCGAACAGCTTGAAAAAGTTCTCGGTCGTCTGCTGCGCGATGTCATCGAACGACACGCCGCGTGTTTCGGCAAGAACGTTGGCGGTCTCGACCACATAGGCCGGCTCGTTGCGCTTGCCGCGGTAGCGGCCGGGCGCGAGGTATGGCGCATCGGTTTCGACCAGGATGCGGTCGGCCGGCAATTCGGCGGCGATGGCGCGCAAAGCGGTGGAGTTCTTAAAGGTCAGGATGCCGGTGAACGAGATAAAATGGCCGAGCGCAATGGCGCGGCGCGCGAGGTCAGGGCCGCCGGTGAAGCAATGCAACACTGCCGCGAACGCGCCCTTGTCCATTTCCTGTTCGAGAATGCGCGCGGTCTCGGCGTCGGCCTCGCGCGAATGGATGACGAGCGGCAGCCCGCTCTCGCGCGCCGCGGCGATATGGGTGCGGAAGCCGCACTCCTGCGCTTGCCTCGGCGAGTTGTCGTAATGATAGTCGAGCCCCGCTTCGCCCAGCGCCACGACCTTGGCGGCACGCGTGCGCGCCACAAGATCGGCAGCGCTCAGGTCCAGCTCTTCGTGCGCGTAGTGCGGATGCGTGCCGACCGAGCAATAAACGTCGGGAAATCGCTCGGCGATCGCCAGCACCTCGCCATGGCGGCGCACGCGCGTCGATATCGTGACCAGGCGCGCAATGCCGGCCTGCCTCGCGCGCGCCACTACGCCGTCGAGCTCGGCGGCGAAATCGGGAAAATCAAGATGGCAATGGCTGTCGATCAGCATGGCCGCCTCCCTTCCCTCCCCCGCTTGCGGGGAGGGTTAGGGTGGCGGATCGCGTCGCTCCTTTGCGATGACATGATCATCATCATCATCGCGCTGCGCAGGCGCCCGGCTCAACGTAACGCGGAAACACCGGCATGGGTGCCGGCAACTTGGCGCCGGCAGCGATCCGGTGCTCACCGCCGAGGAACGAGAACACACGCTCGGCCGCTGGCACCGCTAACAGATCGAGCAACGTTCCCGCCGCGCCGGGCATGAACGGCAGCGCCAAAGTCCCGATCTCGCGTAAGACTTCGGCGGTGACGTAAAGGATCGTTCCCTGTCGCGCCGGATCGGTCTTGGCGAGCGCCCACGGCGCCTCGCCGGCAAAGTAGCGGTTGGCGTCGGCGACCACGGCCCAAACCGCGTTGAGCACCTGATGGAGCTGCTGGGTCGCCATGGCCTCGCGCGCCTTGCCGACCATGGCGTCAGCGGCCCCGAGAATCGCCTGGTCGGCGGCGCTGAACGCATGCGGTTTCGGCAACACGCCGCCAAAGGCGCGTGCCACCATGGTCAGCGAGCGCTGCGCCAGATTGCCGAGATCATTGGCGAGGTCGGCGTTGATGCGGTTGACGATGGCCTCGTGGCTGTAATTGCCGTCCTGGCCGAACGGCACTTCGCGGAGCAGAAAATAGCGCAGCTGATCGACGCCGTAGACGTCGGCGAGCGCAAACGGGTCGATGACGTTGCCGACCGACTTCGACATTTTCTCGCCGCGGTTGAATAAAAACCCGTGCGAGAAAATGCGCCGCGGCACCTTGATTCCGGCCGACATCAAAAAAGCCGGCCAATACACGGCATGAAACCGTACAATGTCCTTGCCGATGACGTGCAGATCGGCGGGCCAATATTTCTTGAATTTTTCGCTCTCGGTATCAGGATAGCCAACCGCAGTGATGTAGTTCGTCAGCGCGTCGACCCAGACATACATCACGTGTCTAGGATCGTCCGGAACCTTCACGCCCCAATCGAAAGTGGTCCGCGAAATCGACAAGTCCCTCAGGCCGCCGCGTACAAAGCTCACGACCTCATTCATGCGCTCTCTCGGCAGCACGAAGTCCGAAACATGGTCGTAGAGCTCGAGCAGCCTGTCCTGGTAAGCCGACAATTTGAAGAAATAGCTCTCCTCCTCGACCCATTCGACCGGCGTGCCCTGCGGGCCGACGCGCTGGCCCTGGTCGTCGAGGCGGGTTTCGCTCTCGTCGTAATAGGCTTCGTCGCGCACCGAATACCAGCCGGAATACGTGTCGAGGTAGATGTCACCGGCCTCCTCCATGCGCTGCCAGATCGCTTCCGACGAGCGATAGTGCCGCGGCTCGGTGGTGCGGATGAAATCGTCGTTCGAGCAATTGAACTTGCGCACCATGGCCTGGAAGCGCGGCACGTTGCGCTCGACCAGTTGCCGCGGCGTCAGCTGCTCCTTGACCGCGGTCTGCAGCATCTTGATGCCGTGCTCGTCGGTGCCGGTGAGGAAAAACACGTCGCGGCCGTCAAGCCGGGCAAAGCGGGCGATGGCGTCAGTGGCAATCGCTTCGTAGGCGTGGCCGATATGCGGCGGCCCGTTCGGGTAGGCGATCGCGGTGGTGATGTAAAAGGGTTTTCCCGGCATCCGCCGTAGGTATCAACCGCGCGTCGCCTCGGCAAGCAAGCCGAACACACCGAAAACAAACGGCTTTCGCTCGAGATTGTAGGTTTCGGCATCGCGGGCGGATTGATTAATGCGCTCCCAGGCATCGGCGAGCCGCGCCAGCCGGCCGATTTCTTCCGGTGCCGCTTCAACGCGCTGCGACAGCCAGGCGTTGACGGTGTCGACGAAAGCCGCGAGCGGCTGCGGATCGGTGCCGGCGAGCGCGTCGCCCAGCATGTGCAGGGCATCGGTGTTGAGCGCCGGCAGGCGATCGAGCAGGGCGACGGCGCGCTGGCGAAGTTCAAGCGCGTCCGCGTCGAGCAGCCTCAGCGCGCGTGCGACGCTGCCCTCGCCTGCAGCGGCCGCGGCTGCAACCTGCGGGTCGCTCGCGGCGCTACCAGTGACGGCGGCAACGGCCGCCGCCACGTCGGCTTCTGCCAGCGGCCGCAACCGCACCATGCAGCAGCGCGAGCGCAACGTCGCCGGCACCCGCGCCGCCGAATGGCTCACCAGCAAGAGCAGCGCGCGCTGCGGCGGCTCCTCCAAAATTTTAAGGAGCGCATTGCCCCCGGAGGCGTTGAGCTCGTCGACCGCGTCCACGATGGCGATACGCCAGCCGCCCTCCCCGGCGGTCGAGCCGAAGAACGACACGGTGCGGCGCACGTCGTCGACCGCGATCTGCTGGCGCAGCACGCCGCGCTCGTTGATGGTGCGTTCGAGCACGAGCAGGTCGCTCTGCGCCTGGGCGGCAACGCGGCGCGCTACCGGATGATCGAGGCCGACGGCGAGCGAGGCGGCGTCCTGCACGACGGTCGCCACCGGATCGGGATGCGCAAGGACGAAACGCGCCATGCGATAGGCCAGCGTCGCCTTGCCGATTCCCTTCGGCCCGACCACAAGGAAGGCATGGGGCACGCGGCCGCTGCGATAGGCTGCCAGCATGGCTTGCTCGGCCGCTTGATGGCCGAACAGCGCCGCAGTGCCGCGCGGATGCGGCGTCTCGGTTTCGTCTTCGTCGTCTTGTCGGCTCATGCCGTGAAGCTCGTGACGTGCGACTTTGCCGGCGCGTTCATGTGGTGGTCAGATTGTCGTAGATCATCGGGCTCATGGCCGGATCGAGCCGCCCTTTCATCGCGTTCCACACCCGGTTGGCGACCTCTTTCTTGCTCATGCTGGCGTCGATGACGACGCAGCGTTCAGGTTCTGCTTCGGCCAGCGCCAAATAGGCGCGGCGCAGCTTTTCGTGAAATTCGATCTGTTCGGCCTCGAACCGATCAGGCTGCGAGCCGCGGCGCCGCCCGGCAGCGCGCTTTAATCCCGTCGTGACTGGCACATCGAGAATGAAGGTCAGGTCGGGCTTTAGCTCGCCGACCGAAACGCGCTCCAAGGCCTTGATCAGGCGCGGATCGACCGACCCGACCGCGCCCTGATAGACCCGCGTCGAATCGGCGAAGCGGTCGCACACCACCCATTTGCCAGTCTCCAGCGCCGGCTTGATGGCGCATTTGATGTGGTCTTCGCGCGCGGCGGCGAACAGCATGGCTTCGGCTTCCGGTCCGAAAGGTTTTGCCGCCCCGGACAGCAGCACATGGCGGATGATTTCGGCGCCGGGCGAGCCGCCCGGTTCGCGGGTGAGCAGCACCCTGATGCCCCGGGATTCCAACCGGCACGCTAAGGTCACGGCCTGGGTCGACTTTCCAGTGCCCTCGCCGCCTTCAAACGTGATGAACTTGCCGCGCGCCGAACCGGCTTGGGCCGGCTCGCTCCGGGGCATTGTCGCAGTGATCACGCGGTCATCCATTGCGATCAATAGTTTCGCTGCTCTTGTGCATGCGGCATCTAAGCTTTGGACAATATAGGGATGGCGCAACGCCGATGCGCCGGCCAAAGCGTGCAAACAGGCACGGGATCATAGCCGATCGACGCCGGCGCGGAACAGGCCAATCATCAGCTCGGTGACAGCATCCATGGCGCGTTTCGACATCGAGCCGGGGCCGTCATCCTCAGCGGCACGCAGTGGCACTTCAAGCGCAAGGTTGTCGCCGCGGTTCACGATGAGCTTGCCGATTGGCTGGCCCTTTACCACCGGCGCCGGTACCGGGCCGGTATAGACGATGCGAGCCGACAGCCGCTCATCGCTGTCGCGCGGCATCAT
>JASHSE010000319.1 GCA_030036975.1 Xanthobacteraceae bacterium
TGTCCTCTTTCGACAACCAGACGCGGTCGTGGCCCCATAGGCTCGGGCCCTCCTTGCGCTCGGCGGCCTGCCAGGCGTCGACATCGATGGAGCGCGCACCCCAGCCGTACTCGACCATGAAGCCCGACGGCGTCCACGAATAGAACGAGGTGATGTAATCGCTGGTATGGCGGCCGAGCGTGACGCCGACGCGGCCCTCTTCGCCGATCGCGATGTCGTAGGCCTGGCCGACGTCGTCGAACGAGAACAGCTCCATCATCAGGTGATGGACCGCGTTCTTGCCGGTCTGGATGAAGGCGAGGCTGTGGTGGCGCGGGTTGAGATGCAGAAAGCGGGCGACGAACGGATGATCGTAATAATCAGTCAGCCGGAAGCCGAGCGTGTCGCGGTAGAACGCCATCAGGCGCGCGATGGTTTGCGCGCCGTCGACGTTGAGCACGACGTGGCCCATGCCGAGCGGGCCGGTGCGGAAGCCGGAGATGGCGCGGCCGGGCCGGAACGGCTCGGAAGCCGTCTCGGGACCGTGAAAGATTTCCAGCCGGTTGCCGAGCGGATCGCCCAGCACGATCAGATCCGCAACCCGGCGCTCGTCGGCGAGCGCGCGCGTGCCGCGCGCCACCTTGATCGCTGCGCGTTCGAGATGCGCGGCGATGGCGTCGAGCGCGGCGGCGTCCGCCACTTCCCAGCCGAAGAACGCAATGCCTTCGCCGCCGTCGGCATCGATCACGATGCGCTGCTTGCGGTCGTCCATGCGGAACGCGACCGAGTTGCGCGATTTGTCGATGCGCTGCAGGCCGAGCAACCCGCTGCCGTAGCGCACCCAATCGTCCAAATCTTTGGCGCGGACCCCGACATAACCCAGGGCCTGCGGCACCGCGGCGTGCATCGTCATGGCAACCTCGTGATCCCTCATGCTCCGTCACCCTGAGGCGCTCGGCCCGAAGGGCCGAGCCTCGAAGGGCGACGGCCGAGGCGCTCGGGCCGCATCCTTCGAGGCTCGCTTCGCTCGCACCTCAGGATGACGGTTAACTAAGGCGATCCTTTATACCGAACGAGCGTCGCATCAAATCTTGTCGATCTTGCCGACCTCGATCACGCGCTTCCATTTGGCGATCTCATCCTTGACATAGGCGGTGAAGTCGGTGGGCGTGTCGCCATCGGGGATGATGCCGAAGCTCAGCATTTTCGCCTTGACGTCCGGCATGCGGACGATCTCGGCGATGGTCTCCTGCAGGAGGTCGACGACCGCCGCCGGCGTGCCGGCCGGGACGAACACGCCAGTCATGGTTTCGGCTTCCTCGCCCTTGATGCCGATCTCGTCGAGCGTCGGCACACTGGGCAGCGCTTCCAGGCGCTGCTTGCTGGCGATGGCCAGCGCGCGCACCTTGCCCTGCAGGATGAGCGGCGCCGCATTGCCAAACGCCGAACAGCCGATTGGTGTAAAGCCGCCGAGGAGCGATGTGTTCATCGGCGCGCCGCCGGTGAACGGCACGGTGACGAAATCGACGCCGAGGTCCTGTTTGAGCATTTCAATCGACAGCGATGGCGTCGTGCCGGTGCCCGGCGACGCCACGCTGTACTTGCCGGGGCTAGCCTTTAGGAGGCGGATCAGGTCCTGCATCGTCTTGGCCGGAAAATCGTTGCTGACCAGCCAGGCATTCGGCGTCGCGCCGGCCTTGGTGACCGGGATGAAATCCTTCATCACGTCGAACGGCACCTTTTTGTAAAGGCTGGGATTGACGACGATGCTCGATGACGCGGACAGAATGGTGTAGCCGTCGCCGGCGGCGCGCGCGGCGTCGCCCATGCCGATATTGCCGCCGGCGCCGCCGATGTCATCGATGAAGAACTGCTGGCCAAGCCGTTGCGCGAGGTACTGCGCGATCAGCCGCGTCACCACGTCGGTGATGCCGCCGGCCGGAAACGGCACGATGATCTTGACGGGATGGTCGGGATAATTCGCCGCTGGCGCGCGCGGCGCCCAGGCGAACGCCGCGGCGGCGAGCAGCATCAAAGATGCAAGGACTTTTCTCATTGCCATTCCCCGCGTTTGTACAATAGGCGTCGGCGTGCGTGCGATCTTCCCATAGGCCGAATGCGTGTCAATCGCCGCGCGCTAGGCACTTCCGCGCGGCGCCGCTCGCCGCTATGGATGCCGAGCCTTTGTCACATGCTAAGTGCTCACCATGCCAGAGCGTACCGCTCCGCCGTTTCGTGCCGACCACGTCGGCAGCCTGATCCGTCCCGACGCGCTGATCGAAGCGCGGGCTGCCGCCGGGCGCGGCGGCATCGTAGCCGCCGAGCTTGCGCGCATCCAAGAGGCGGCGATCCGCGACGTGGTGCGCCTGCAAGCCGACATCGGGCTCAAGCTCGTCACCGACGGCGAGTACAACCGAAATTCCTGGCAGCGCGATTTCTTGCTCAAGATCGGCAACGTCAAGCCGATGCCGTCGCAGCTCACGGTGCGCTTCCATTCCGCCGCCGGCAGCCGCGACCACACGCCGCCATCGCTGCAGGTGGCCGGCAAGCTGTCGCGGCCGGCCGGCATCTTTGTCGACGATTTCAAGTTTCTGGCTTCGATCGCGCCGGCGGGGATGACGGCGAAGCTCACCATTCCGTCGCCGACCGTGGTGCACTTCCGCGGCGGCCGTGGCGCGATCGATGCGCGCGCCTATCCGGAGATGGACGCGTTTTACGCCGATCTCGCGGCGGTCTATCGCGCCGAAATCGCCGACCTGGCGGCGGCCGGCTGCCGCTATCTGCAGATCGACGAGGTCAATCTCGCTTATCTGTGCGATCCGGAATTGCGCCGCCAGGTCGCCAGTTTGGGCGAGGACCCGGACACCCTGCCGCGCACTTATGCGAGGCTGCTCAATGCGGCAATCGCCGGCCGCCCGGCCGGCATGGTCGTCTGCATGCATCTATGCCGCGGCAATTTCGCCGGCGCCTGGATCGCCGAAGGCGGCTACGAGCCGGTCGCCGCGCTTCTGTTCAACGCCATCGGCGTCGACGGCTATTTCCTGGAATACGATTCGCCGCGCGCCGGCGATTTCTCGCCGCTGCGTTTCTTGCCGAAGGGCAAGATTGCGGTGCTCGGTCTCGTCACCACCAAGAGCCCGCAGCTCGAAACCAAGGACGAGCTGAAGCGCCGCATCGACGAGGCGAGCCGCTACGCGTCGATCGAGCAGCTCGCGCTGTCGCCGCAATGCGGCTTTTCCTCAGGCATCGGCGGCAACGCCATGACGGTCGACGCGGAAATCAAAAAGCTTAAGCTCGTAGTCGAGACCGCGCGTGAGGTGTGGGGATCAGCGTGATACCACCGCTCGTCCCCGCGGAAGCGGGGACCCAGCTTTTAGACGTTGGATTCCCGCTTTCGCGGGAATGAGCGGTTCATAGCAGGCTCACGTCTCCGCGCCTTCGCGCCAGATCGCGATCAGCACCGAAATGATCGCCGGGCCGAGGAACAGGCCGATCAGGCCAAAACTCTCCAGGCCGCCGAAAATACCGAGCAGCACCCAGAGAAACGGCAGGCGCGTCGAGCTGCCGATCAGAATCGGCCGCACGAAATGATCGGCAACGAACACCACGATCGTGCCGAACGCGAGCAGTGCGATGGCGGCTGCGGTCTGCGACGACGCGAGCAGATAGAGCGCGCAGGCGACGTACACGACCGGCGTGCCGAACGGCACCATCGCCAGCACCGCTGTCACGAGACCCAGCAACACGGCGTGCGGCAGTCCGCTGACCGCGTAGGCGATGCCGAGCAGCACGCCTTCGCCGAGGCCGACCAGGACCAGGCCGTTGACGGTGCCGCGCACCGCCGCGACGGCGTTCTTGCCGAGGCGGCGGCCCGGCGGTCCGAACAGCCGCTCGGTGATGCGTTGGGCTTCATCCGTCACGCTCGGCCCGTCGCGATAGAGAAAGAACAGCGTCAGCACCGTGAACACCAGCACGGTCAGCCGGTTGGCGAGTTCGATGCCGAGCCTGCGCGTGAAGCCGACGAGACCGCTGATCTCGGCGTGACCGAGCAGCGCCTGGGCGGCGCCCGGTTGCGCGAGGTTCTCCTGCCACCACGCCGCGGCCGAACCGCCGACATAGGGCAGATGCGACAGCCAGCCCGGCGTGCCGAGGCCGTGCTGGCGCACGCCGTCGACCCATTGCACGATGGCGCCGCTGTCGCGCGCCGCCTGCACGCCGAGCCTGATCAGCGGCAGCACCAGCACGATGGCGAGAATGAGCGTGAGTACGCCGGCGATCGCGGTCTTGCCCATGCCCCGCCGCGCCAGCCATTGCCGCAGCGGCCAGGTGGCGATCGCCAGCACGACCGCCCAGGCCAGCGCCGGCACGAACCGCCACAGCATCCACACGGCCAACGCGACCACAGCCACGATCAGCGCCGTGCGCGCAATCCGTTGTGTATCCCAGCTCGTGTCCATGGCGTCGCCCCGCCGTGTCGGTGTCGGGATGGTCTATATATCCGCCGTCGTGACGAAGCGGAATGGACGCTGGTAAATCGTGCGATGAAGTTCCGCTCATTCCCGCGAAGGCGGCAATCCAGGCGCTTCGACCGGAGCTGGGTCCCCGCTTTCGCGGGGACGAGCGGAAGAAGAACCCGGTCTCTTATTTGCCGGTCAAATCCGCGATCACCGCGTGCGCGGCGTTATGGCCCGGCGCGCCGGTGACGCCGCCGCCCGGATGGGCGCCGGCGCCGCATAGATAAAGGCCGGGCACCGGCATGCGGTAATCGGCATGGCCGAGCATCGGCCGCGCCGAGAATAATTGATCGAGTGTGAGCGCGCCGTGAAAGATGTCGCCGTTGGGCAGGCCGAAAGTGCGTTCGAGGTCGAGCGGCGAAAAACTCTGCCGCGCGATGATGCTGGCGCGAAATCCCGGCGCATAGGCTTCGACCGTATCGATCATCAGGTCGCCAACGGTGTCGCGATGCTGGTCCCATGATGAGCCGTCGGCGAAATGCGGCGTGACGTGCTGGCAGAACAGGCTCGCCACGTGCGCACCGGGCTGCGCCAGGCTGTCGTCGAGCACCGACGGAATCAGCATCTCGACGATCGGCTGGCGGCTCCAGCCGTGCGCCACGCAATCGCGATAGGCGCGGTCCATATAGGCGAGGCTCGGCGCCAGGATGATGCCGGATGTCAGATGATCGCCGGCGCCGGGCAGCGCGGCAAAATCCGGCAACTTCGACAGCGCGAGGTTCATGCGGAACGTCCCGGAGCCGGCCTTCCAGCCATTCATGCGCTTGAGCATCGCGGCCGGCACCGCCTCGCGCGGCAACAGCGTGAGAAACAAATAGCGCGGATTGACGTTGGCGATCACCGCGCGGGCGCGGATCGCGGCGCCGTCGTCGAGCACGATGCCGACGGCGCGGCCGCGCTCGACGATGATCTCGCGCGCGGCAGCGTTGACGTCGATGCGCACGCCGCGCGCGGCGGCAGCCTTGGCCATTGCTTGCGTTATTGCGCCCATGCCGCCGATGGCGTGGCCCCATACGCCCCTTTTGCCGTTCACCTCGCCGAGCATGTGATGGACCAGCACGTAGGCGGAGCCGGGTGTGTACGGGCTCGCCAGATTGCCGACCACGGCGTCGAAGCCGAGCACCGCCTTGATCGGATCGGATTCGAACCAGCCATCGAGCATGTGGCCGGCCGATTGGCGCAACAGGTCGAACGCCGCCTTGAACCCGTCGACCTGCCACAGCCGCTTGCCGATCGCCGCGAGCTTGCCGAGTTCGCCCATGGAGCGCGGCAGGCTCGACAGCGAGAGGTTGGGCGGCGCGCGCAGCATCAAGGCGCGCAGCACGTCGGCGACGCGGCCGATCTCGGTCTGGTAGGCGCCGTAGCGCTGTGCGTCTTTGGCGCTGAATTTGCCGATTTCGCGCTCGGTGCGGCCTTCGCCGGTCAAGAGATAACGCCCATCCGGCAGCGGCAAGAAATTCTGCGCACGCCGTTCGACGATGCGCAGGCCGTGGGTCTGCAGCTGCAAATCCTTGATGACCTTCGGCTGCAGCAGGCTGATCGTGTACGCGGCCGTAGAATTGCGAAAGCCGGGATGAAATTCCTCGGTGACCGCCGCACCGCCGACCACGCCGCGGCGCTCGACGACGCGCACGCGCAATCCGGCCATGCCGAGATAAGCGGCGCAGGTCAGCCCGTTATGGCCGGCGCCGATGACGATGGCATCGAGGTCGGGCATGTTTCAGGTGCGGTGGATCGCTTCGGCCGTCATTCCGGATCGCCGCGAAGCGGCGAGTCCGGAATCCATAATCCCTGCACCGGGCTTATGGATTCCGGGTTCCTCGCTTCGCTCGGCCCCGGAATGACGAATAAAGAGATCACGCGCTTGCGACTGTCGTTGCCTTTGTCTTGCTCGCGCCGACCAGAGCAAGCACAGTTTAGTCACGGCTTCTTTGCTTCGGCGTAAGGGTAGATCATGTTG